>NZ_CBCDJS010000012.1:0-19099 GCF_965035265.1 Rickettsia sp. | reverse complement strand
AAAAACTTCTGATGCTTCCTTTTGGCTCCTTCCTTTCTTTAGGTAATTTATTACTTTCTTCCTTAAATCTTCACTATATGGACTTGTTGACATTTTTCCTTGTATATTATCTTATTATTGCACCTAATACTATATGATTTACTATAGATCCAATAAAGAACAAATTATTAAAGAGCTATCGGAAAAATGCTTAAATGATAAAGATGTAAATATACTTATCAAAGCACAAGTACAAGCGAAAATAGAAAATCGTCCATCTATAGATATTTTCCGGCAAATGAAACAAAATAATACTAACCCTAAACCGCTAGAGCTATCAGAAGAGCATAAGAAATTGGATGGTGTCATAAAAGATATGGCACAAAAATATAAAATGACTATACCGGAAGCAAAAGCATCCGAAGAAATTACTCAAGTGGTTAAAGATTACAGTGAAAATAAATTTAATGAAGAAATAACACCTATAAAAGCTCAAAAATTAGTAGATGAATTTACGGAAGCAACGCTAGATATTTTTGGACAGAATAAGTTAATAGATTCACCTATAATTGAAACAAAAAACGAGCATATTAATAGACCGCTCCCAAACGTAGTAAAACAAGAAACTACTAATCTTAACTTGGATACAATACACTCAAAAAATTCGCCTGTATCAAGCTTTTTGAATGACGCTGTACTTAAAGAAGAAAAACAAAATTTAGTAAATGAACTATTAACTGAAGTTAATAAAAATCTACCTAATAATACGAGAGTATCAGAAGATAAAAAACAAGAAGTTAAAACCGATAATATATTCAATAAAAACTCAGAGCCTAAAAAACAAACTATCAAAAACAAATTTTATAAGTATTTAAGTAAATTAACGGAAAAATTGGGATTAAAATCCATAAGTAATTATTTTAAAGAATTAATTAAAGATCCAAATCTTGAGCAAAATATCAATTTAGAAAAAGAAGCAAAGTTAATAGCAGAAAAACATCGACTAACAAAATATATGGAGCTTAGCGATAATAAAAATAATAATGCAGTATTTAGCGGTAAAAAAACACCAAAGAATATTTCTAAATTATGAAAACAATACAAAGAATTGCGGTATACGAAGTTCATCGAATATATTCTTTTAAAATCTCAAAATCTTGTGCTTGGAGAAAGAATTTTTCCGGTAATGTAATTTTTGCTATAAAATTCTTTACCTCTTCGCTTTGTAAATAGATCGTAGCTTTAGCATTACTTTCATTATTATTAGTACGAGCTGCAAGCAAGGTTACTATCTGCTGTAATTCTTCATAATTTTGTGGATAAAGCTGTAGTTCAAATTGTTTATTATTAATCGCATCTTCAATTGACGAAAAGCTTTTTGCCGTTAGTTTTATTCCTCCTTCATCTTTAATTATATCACAATTAACGACTACCAAACTTTTAACATCAAGTAAATGTACATAATCTTTTAAAACTTCCTCACTAAAAATACTAAGTTCAAATATATTCTCAGGATCGGAAAGCACAAGTGTCACGAACCTACCTCTTGCCGACATACGAGAATCCTTTTTTTGTATCACCCCAGCAAGATTTATTCGGTTAGCACCGTCAGGTAAGTTATTATGTAAATCTGCGGTACTTAAAATATTTAAACGGTTAAATATTTCTTGATACTGCGTAAGAGGATGATTAGAGATAAATAAGCCCATAGCCTCAAACTCATAAAAAGCTAAAGTATTGTTATCGGCATAATCACTTGCAATTAATATATTAGGACTTAAACTAGAAACTTTAATTAAGCTAAATTGATTAGATTCCTGCTCTTCGTGATATGAAGTTGAATAAGAAAGTAATTTTGGAATGCTTGAAAATAATTGCAATCGATTATCATGCAACTCATCAAAACAGCCGGATTTAATTAAATTTTCCAGTAATTTACTGTTAATAGATTTTGGTGGTAATCTTTCAATAAAATCGGTAATTGATTTAAACGCTCCTCTTGCTTCTTGCTCCTCCGTTACTAACTTACCAAAATTCGGCGTAACTCCTTTAATAGCGCCAAGCCCAAAAACTATTGTACTTTCTTCTTTGTCATACACAGGCTTTACACTAAAATACCCTTTAGAAATATTAATATTAGGAGCAATAATCCTTATGCCATTGTCTTTTGCTTCTTGCAGGAATAAATTAATTTTATCGTGATTATTTAATTCAAGATTTAAGCACGCAACTAAAAATTCAGCAGGGTAATTAGCTTTAAGATATGCGGTTTGGTATGAAATAACGCCGTAAGCCGCAGCGTGTGCCTTATT
The DNA here is from genome assembly GCF_965035265.1 of Rickettsia sp. Taxonomy (NCBI): domain Bacteria; kingdom Pseudomonadati; phylum Pseudomonadota; class Alphaproteobacteria; order Rickettsiales; family Rickettsiaceae; genus Rickettsia; species Rickettsia sp. The sequence goes on along the minus strand of NZ_CBCDJS010000012.1, from coordinate 16,808 downwards.
AAAACCGTATCCGGCAAATTTAGCCACGGTCGCAAAAATAGATTTAGCTTGAGATTCCGAAATATTATTAGCAATCGCCCCTTTAACAAAAATCTCTTCCTGCTCCTCCATTTCCTTTTTTATCTTCTTACCCATTGCTCTACGAAGCAAATCAGCAGCACCTAAAGTATAACCGGCAAGAACCTGAGCAACTCTTTGTACCTGCTCCTGATATATCACCACTCCATAAGTTTCTTCTAAGATCGGCTTTAATAGCTCATGTAAATAATCAGGCTGCTGTAATTTATGCTTACAAGCTATATAAGTAGGGATATTTTCCATAGGACCTGGACGATATAAAGCACCAAGAGCGATTAAATCATGTATGGAATCAGGTTTAAGACGTCTAAGTGCATCTTTCATTCCGACACTTTCAAACTGGAAAACTCCAACCCCTTTACCTTTACATAACATTTGATAAGTCTTATTATCATCAAAGGTCATATTGTCAAAATCTACTTCTATCGCCCGCTCTTTAAGTAGTTTCTTACAATCGGTAATAACCGTTAGGGTTTGCAGTCCTAAAAAATCAAATTTAATTAAACCGGCAATCTCAGAATATTTCATAGAATAACCGACTACCAACATATCGGAGTTAGCGTCTTTATATACCGGTACTATATCAACCAAATCAGTGCCTGCTATTACGATTCCTGCAGCATGAGTTGAAGAATGCCTATGTAGCCCCTCAAGAATTAACGAAGTATCAAGCACTAGCTTAATTAACTCCGCTTCACCCTCTAAATTATACAGTCCATTACCTTTAGCAGCATTTGCAAGCTCCGGAACTTCACGCATTGCTTGTTCAAGCGTAACGGGATTAACTGCACTAAAAGGTACAAGCTCCGTTAGATAATCAGCGAATTTATAAGGCAAGCTAAGCACACGAGCAACATCCTTAATTACAGCCTTTGCCTGCATCTTACCAAAAGTTATAATCTGCCCTACTCTATTATTGCCGTATTTAGAACGTACATAATTAATTACTTCCTCTCGTCTTTCCTGACAAAAATCAATATCAAAATCAGGCATTGAAATACGTTCAGGATTTAAGAATCTTTCAAATAACAAGCCGAATTTAATCGGATCAAGATCAGTAATAAGCAAGCTCCAAGCAACAACCGACCCTGCTCCCGAACCTCTACCAGGACCAACTAAAATCCCCTCTTGTTTACTCCATTTAATAAAATCTGATACAATCAAAAAATAACCGGCAAAATTCATATTACAGATAATATCCAGCTCGTAATTAAGACGAGCAAAATACTCAGTTTTCAATTCTTCTTGATTCTGCAGCGGAATATTTTCAGATTTAAATTTTGTAGCAAGCCTTGCAAACAGCCCTTCTTTTGCATCTTTTCTAATTAAATCCGTTTCACTAATATCTTTGGTGGCAAAATTAGGCAGCATCGGTGGATTTGCGCGTGCTGCAAAATAACAACGCTCTCTTAAATTCACAGTATTTTGGACGGCATTAGGTAGATCGGAAAAAAGCTCTACCATCTCACGCGGTGATTTAAAATAACAATTTTCGCTAACTGTTTTACGATCAGGATATTCTTTAGTAACGCCGGCTGATATACATAATAATACATCATGTGCATCATGCATGGTTTTTTCGCTAAACAAAACTTTATTAGTAGCAACAAGCGGAATAGCAAGCTCAGCAGCAATTCTAATATAACTATCCTCAATAAACTGCTCTTCCGGTAGGTCATGCCTCATAATTTCAAAATAAAACCGATCTCCTAAAATTTCCCGTAATTTACGTGCAAACAACATCGCTTGCTCTTCATTACGAGCCAGTAAGCATTTTCCGACAATACCGTCGGTATAACAGCATAATGCTATTAACCCTTCTTGATATTTTACTAAATCTTCAAAATTAATATGATCACATATTTTACGATCATTTTTAGTAAAAGTAAGGCTTGATAGTTTGAGTAAATTTTTATAGCCGACTTCATCTTTAGCTATAAGCAAAATTTGAGCAAAAATGTTGATATCATATTGTATGTTAAGAATAACCCCGTGTATCGGCTGTAGCCCTTTTTTTACTGCATATAACGCAAATTCTAATGAGCCGAATAAATTCCCTCTATCTGCCAAACAAATAGCAGGCATTTTATGTGATGAAGCAAGCTCTACTACTTTCTCGGTAGTTAATGCACTTTCTAGAAAAGAATAGGAGCTTTGAGCTCTTAAATGGATAAATTCAGGTCGCATTTTTAATTATTATAGGGTTTAGTTTTCACCGTCATTGCGAGGAAAAATTGAAAATTTTGACGAAGCAATCTCATGTCAAAATCTTGAGATTGCCACGTCGATTCTACGAATCTCCTCGCAATGACATTTTATTAAATCTTACTTCCAATACCATAATATCTAAAACCGATTTTTTTCATTGCTTCACTATCTAGTATATTTCTAAGATCAATGATTATCGGGGATTTTACTAGATTATAAATTTCTTGCCAATTAAGTTCTTTGAATTCTAACCACTCAGTTGCAATAACTATGACATTTGTAAGTTTACAGGCTTCAACCGCCGAATCTAAATATAGCAAATTTTTATTTTCAAAATTCTTTTTGGCGTTTTCGAGACCAATAGGATCAAACGCTTTAACATATCCTCCTTTATCTAATAAAATCTTTATAATTTCGATAGCAGGGCTTGCTCTAATATCATCTGTTCCTGCTTTATATGTTAAGCCTAAAATTGCTATATGTTTATCTTTTAAATCTCCGTCTAACAAAGTACTTATCTTATCTACCATACTTTTTGGACGCTCTTTATTACTTGTAATCACCGCTTCAAGAATTTTACAATCGATATCATAACTCTTGATAAGACTATTTAATGCTAAAATATCTTTTGGAAAACATGAACCGCCAAAACCGGGTCCTGCATTTAAAAAATTTTGACCGATTCTTTGATCAAGCCCTACACCTTTAGATAAATCTTTAATATTACCGCCGATTTTTTCGCATAAATCAGCCATTTCATTAATAAAAGCAATTTTGGTAGCTAAAAAACTATTTGAAGCATATTTAATAAGCTCGCTCGTCACTAAATCGGTAACCACAAATTTTGCCCCCTGCTCTATTAAAGGTGCATAGATTTTTCGTAATATTACTTCTGACTCTTTATTATTTACACCGACAACTATACGATCAGGATATAAAAAATCCTCTACCGCACTTCCTTCTCTTAAAAACTCAGGATTGGAAGCAACATTAAATGAAAAGCCTTTTGATTTTAAATAAGCTATAATATTATTGCAACTATCCGGCGGAACAGTGGATTTGATGACTATTAAACAATCCTTATTTATATGCTCGGAAACTTTATCAATAGCATCATAAACATATTTTAAATCTGCTTCTCCCGACTCTTTTGAAGGCGTACCGACCGTAATAAATATTGCCTCGGCATTTTGAAGCTCATTATTATAAATATTTGTAAATTTTAATCTTCCGGCTAGCAGAACTTTTTGTAAATATTCATCAAGACTCAGCTCATAAATCGGTAATATTTGCTTATTTAGCTTAGATATTTTAACCTCATTATTATCGAGACAAGTAATATTATGACCTAAATAGCTCATAATAATACCTGAGACTAATCCCACATATCCACTACCGATAAATGTAATATTCATAATTTTTTGTGATTTTTATATTAAATTTTTAGATTATAAGTTATATTCAACTAACGTGACAAGTATATACCTCAAGTAAATGAAGAGTAGTATAGACAAGATCAACTTGGAAAATAAGTAATCGGTCCACAAGACGAGAAGCGGAGCGTATACTTAATATAGTTCGCATTGCAGTACTTATAGGACGACTTAGTCAATTTTTTAAGTTGATCAAGTATATAAAGCTTTTATCATATTTCAATAGATTTACAAGCTCAAATGAATTTTATTAAAAAAACCTTTATTAGTATTTTTATAATTCTTATTTCATTGTTTCTCGCTATAACTCTAATTGTTTATAGTGCAAACAAAGGACATTTAAATGAACCTTTGAAAAAAATAATTGAATTTTATTTAAGTAAAAATGATATAAAAGCCGTATTACATAATTTAGAATTTAAAGAAAATCAGTTATCTATAGATAAAATTTCCTTAAGGTTGATAGATAATGCTAAGGGAGAAATTAACAATTTTAATCTTTTTCTTAATTTCAAAAATTTTTTCTCTAATTCGTTAATAGAAGCTAATTTTAATGTTGATAAATTTTCGGTAATTTCAAATAACGACGAAGAAATTATAGATACTTCAATGACCGGTGATTATTCGTTAAATATAATCAAAAAAGATGTTCTAACCGACATACGGTTAACTTCAATAAAAAGCGATATTTTAACCGATGAGCAAGGAGCCGGCTTGCCACTCGGAAATGCTTTATGTTCGTATAAAACCGCTTATTCTAAAGATAATCCAAAAAACATCAACTGCAAACTTACCTTTGGAGACAAAGCTTTTTTATCCCTAAACGGTATAATAACCAATAAAAATATTGAGGCGAGTGGGACAGCTGCAAATATGCCTTTAATAATTTATCAAACAGTCGAAAAAATCATTCCGAATAACCCTATAATCTCATATTTACGAGAACATATAAAACAAGGTTACATCCAAAATGGAGAATTAAGTGTTAAGTTAGATAAAAGCTTTTTTAAAAGAAATATTTTAGTGGAAGATAATTTAAAAGCAAATTTACATATCTCAAATTTTGAATATAAATATCATAACGATTTACCGCCTTTAACCAAGGTTGATACTAATATAATCATTTCAGGACCAGAAGTAAAATTTCTAATTAACGAAGCTTATAGCAGTAAAAGCGTTATCTCCGGCGGTATCGTAAATTTCAAATGGGAAGGAATGGATAAATCGCAATTTGTTTTTAATGCTACGGCTAAAGGCGAAATTAACGATTTAATTGACTTTGTCCCAAATGAGGCATATCAAAACATTAAGGCTCAAAATATTGATTTAAAAAAAATAAAAGGAACAGCAAATTCAATAATAGAGTTAATAATTCCTATTAGCCCAAATATTCCTAATAATTATAATGTGCTATCGACATTAACAAATATTTCTTTTAATAGTTTAGACAATAATATTTTATTACAAAACGGCGAAGCAAAAGGTAGCTTTAAAGATAACAAACTAGATATTAACGGCAAAGGTAAAATTAATAATTATGCAAGTAGCTTTACTTATGATCATGATATATCAGATAAAAATAATGAGTGTTTACTTAAAATAAAAAGCAATATTACAGCAAATAATCAAAGATTCGGTGTATTTAAATTAATTTCAGGCAGCACAATTCTAAATTTTGAGTACAAAAAACAGCATAACAATGAGAGTTTTATTACTGTTAATTCTAATCTTGATAATTTAGAATTTTATATAGATAAAGTATCTATTCATAAAAAATTATATAAAAAAGCCAATTTATTCTTACATACGAAATTAAATGATAAAAATTTCGATAGAAATATCGAATTTAACCTTTCAGGGCAGGATAATCTAAAAATTAACGGTAATGCCTTAATTAAGAAAAATATTTATAATATTAATCTAGCCTCTATTACACATAATCGTACGGACTTAAAAGGAAAAATAATCATAGATAACCATAATCTTAATACGGAACTTTATGGAAGCGGATTAGATTTATCAAATGCTAATATGATGCAGTTTTTAGAAAAAGAGGGTGATTCTACACGTAATATTAATTTAAAAACTAATATATCAAAAATACTTTTAAAGAATAATATAACGCTAGATAATCTTAATTTAGCAATTAAATGTGATAAATTGCGGTGTTTCTCCGGTTTTCTAAATGCCGATATCGGTAGTAAAAAAGTTAAACTGTCGCTTACCGCTAAGGAAACTTTTGAACAATGGCTAATTGAATCCGATAATGCCGGAGCATTACTTAAAGGACTCGGAATGTATACTACTATGCAAAACGGTCAGATTAACATTAACTTAAACACCAAAAGATATGAGGTGAAAAAAGGGGAAATAGTGCCGATATTAGACGGTAGATTTTCTATAAAACATTTTACGGTAGTTGATACTCCTTTTTTAACACGGCTTGTTTCTTTTGTTTCGTTGCCAGGTTTTCTTAGTTCAATAACTAATAATAAAAATATTTTATTTGAAGATATGACCGGTAAATTTAATTATAGAGGAAATATCATTACAATTTTTGATACGGAAGCACATGGACCGTTCTTTGATTTTACTATGAAAGGTAATATTGATACCAAGCAGCAATTAATTACGGTTAAAGGAAATGTTATTCCTTCCTTTTTCTTAATCAGCACTATTGTAACCAAAATACCTGTAGTCGGAAAAATATTTTCCAAAGTAGCCCCTTACACTCTAAAAATGAAATATAAATAACTAGATTTTGTGCAAAAAAAATTATATTTAATCGGTATTGTACTTTTAGGCTTAATTTCCGGTCTTACGTTTAATTTAATTTTTTTCACGGTTCCATACCAATTATCTGAAGCAAAATATACCACTGATATAATAGGCTCAATATCATTAGCTGCTTTTCCATATTGCTTAAAAGTCATATGGTCACCTTTTATAGATAAATACTCTATACCTTTTTTATGCTCTAAATTCGGTCACAGACGTGGCTGGGCATTAGTATCACAAATATTTTTAATCTTAGCAATGACGGGATTCTTAAACATAAGCCCTTGTAATAATTTATATATTACTGCAATTATCTTATTTATTGTTTCATTCTGTAGTGCTACTCAAGATATTGTACTTGATGCGTATAGAATCGAGAGACCTACGTCAAAAGAAGAGCTTTCAATGGCTTTTACTTTTAGTAGTATAGGATTTCGTTTAGGTATGTTACTTGGCAGTGTCGGTGCTTTATATTCATCAATTGTTTTTGGCTGGAATATGGTATATAAATTTGCTCTATTTATTACTATACTTGGACCTATAGTAATTTTATGTATCAAAGAACCAAAGCCTAAAGAAAAACGTCATACAACTAATACTTTAATAGGATTACAACAATATTTTGAGGTCATTAAAAAAAGTATTATATCCTTAAAAAATGACGCCTGTGAAATGAAGAGGTATACGAAGATCAACTTAGAAAAGAGTAATCTAGCTGTAAGCCGAGGAACGGAGCATATAATAAACGTTCAGCATCCGAGGACTTACAAAGACGACTCAGCCAATTTTGGGGGTTCATCGAGTATACTGCTAATTATGTTGTTTGTCTTTCTATATAAAGCTGCGGATTCTATACCTATGGCTATGAGTTCACCTTTATTCCTAGATTTGAGTTTTACTACTCATGAAATTGCCGTTATTTACAAAGCTTACGGGTTACTAATCATGATCGTCGGGGGAGCATTAGGCGGCGTTTTAGCTGCAAAAATGGGTATATTTCACAGTGTTTTAATTGGCGGAGTTATTCAATTATTATCACCTCTTATGTTTATGGTTCTTGCTACTATAGGACATGATATTCAAATATTTATAATAACCGTTACGATGCAAAATTTCTGCTCCGGTTTTGCAGGAACTATTATTGCTATCTATTTTGCTAGCCTTTGCAATAGTGAATTTGTTGCCACACAATATTCCATTATTGCATCTTTTAGTTCTCTTAGCCGTATTCTTCTAGCTAGCCTTGGCGGTATCTGTGCAAAATATCTTACTTGGTCTGTATTCTTTTTAGGTAATACTCTGCTTAGTATGTTGTTTATACCGATATTTTTAAAAATATATAGCAAGAAATTAACTACCTAATTATTAAAAAAATATGACAATTATTAAAAAAGGTTTATAATGTTGATATATAAGTTAATCGCATAATTATGAAATTATATAGTTTTCAAGAACATTTATTAGAATTAAAAATAAGGCTTCTTAGAATATTTACTACTTTTATAATTATATTTGCTATTTGCTATTATTTTAGCGACAATATTTATAGTTTTTTATTAAAACCACTTGCTAAGCTAAGCGGTGATACGGTACGAAATATAATTTATACGGGACTTACAGAAGCATTTTTTACTTATATTAAACTTGCAGCTTTTACTGCTTTTACTATTATTATACCAATAATTGCTTTGGAGTGTTATTTATTTATCAGTCCCGGATTACACCGCCATGAAAAAAAAATTATTGCTTTTATTCTTTTCACGTCACCTATTTTATTTTGGTGCGGTAGTATTTTTGTTTTTTATTTTGTGATGCCGAAAGCTTGGAATTTTTTTCTTAGCTTTGAAAAACGTGATATGATAGTACCGATAGTTTTGGAAGCAAGAATTAGCGAGTATCTAACTTTAGTTATTCATTTAATTATTGCTTTTGGAGTTGCTTTTCAACTACCGGTTGTGATAATAATATTAAATATATTAAAAATAGTTAAAGTCCAAACACTAAAGCAAAAAAGACGCATTGTTGTGGTAATTAACTTTATTATTGCGGGAATATTAACGCCTCCTGACATTTTAAGCCAGTTTGCTCTTGCAATACCGCTACTTTTATTATATGAAACTTCAATAATGATATGTAATTTTATAGAAAAACCGAGGACACTAAATGTTAAATATCAAATGGATTAGAGAAAATCAAGAATTATTCGATGAAAAGCTTAACCAAAGATTTATCGAACCTATGTCTAGTAAAATTGCTATGCTCGACGGAGAGAAAAGGAAAATCACGAGTTTAATTCAAGAATTTCAGCGCGCACGCAAGATAAAATCAAAGATTTTAGGTAACATGGCATCTAAAAGCGGTGAAGAGTTCGAAGGGTTACAAAGCGATGTCAAGCATATAAATGAGAAGTTGGAAGAACTTGAGCAGGATCTAAATAATAATAACGAATTAAATGAACTATTAAATATGCTTCCTAATATTCCGGACGAAGAAGTACCTTACGGAATTGATGAAAGCATGAATAAATTAGTTCGTACTCATGGAGAAGTGAACTCCAACGCCTTAAATAAGCAGCATTTTGAGCTAGGCACAAAATTAAATTTAATGGATTTTGAACAAACTGCTAAAATTTCAGGAGCTAGATTTGTAACGTTAAAAGGCGATTTAGCAAAGCTAGAACGTGCTTTAATTAACTTTATGATTGATGTTCATACTAAAGAGTTTGACTTCTTTGAGATATCACCTCCGGTATTAGTTCGAGATAATGCCATGTATAACGCAGGACAACTACCTAAATTTGCTGAAGAGTCTTTTGCAACAACGAACGGTTACAGATTAATTCCAACCGCAGAAGTATCTTTAGTAAACATGGTTGTCGATACTATTATACCGAGAGAAAAATTACCTATGCGTTACGTTGCTTATACCCTGTGCTTTAGATCAGAAGCAGGTAGTAGCGGTAGAGATACAAGGGGCATGATTAGATTACATCAATTCGGTAAAGTAGAGCTTGTATCTATTACTACCCCGGAAGAGTCAAAAAATGAGCATGAATATATAACTAATGCCTCAGAGACTATTTTACAAAAACTGAGTCTACCTTATCGTGTTATGTTACTTTGCACCGGAGATATGGGGTTTGCAGCAAAAAAAACCTATGATATAGAAGTATGGCTTCCGGGACAGAAACAATATCGTGAAATTGCAAGCTGTTCTAATTGCGGAGATTTTCAAGCACGTAGAATGAAAGCAAGATATAAAGAATTCGGCAGTAACGAAACTACCTTAGTTCATACTTTAAACGCTTCTGCTTTACCTATCGGAAGAACTATGGTTGCAATACTTGAAAATTACCAAAATGAAGACGGCTCAATAACCGTACCTGATGTCTTGATAAATTACATGGGAGGATTACAAAAAATCACTACATATAGTGAATAATTGTTTATTAAATATAAATAATAAGATAAAGTTTTGTGGTATACTCGTTTAATTTGAAAAATTGGCTATGTTGCACGGCTCTCGTCATTGCGAGCGGCCATAGGCTGCGCGGCAATCTCAGGAAATAATAACAAACTCCTGAGATTACTTCGTCAAAATTTTCAATTTTTCCTCGCAATGACGGTTGATATGCAACAAATTCTATTAGCATACAAAGCGATAATTTAAATTCAGGTTATTTGTGTTTAGTGATTTACGAAAATTTGACAAGGATATATATAATTACAATGCTCCTAATTTTATACCTGTCGCATGTCATTATAATGAACATACTTTACTTACCAAAGACGGTAAATTACTACAAATTATCAAAATACACGGCATTAATTCAGATAAAATCAGCGACAACATACAAAATTTACGTGAAATAGTTAGAGCTTCTATAAAAAAGAACATAACTGATTATGATTTTGCTTTTTGGCTGCATACAATACGAGAAAAACAAAATTTAGACGATCCCACTCCTTACAAAAAATTATTACCGGCAAATATTCATGCACTATGGCAAAGAAAGAATCATTGGAATGATAAATTCGTTAATACTTTATATGTATCTATAGTACATGATTCCACTAAAGTTAATATCAAAAATTTTAACTCTTTAATAAATTCTTTATCTAATAAATTAATTACTGATTTTGAAAATAACTACTTGGATTCAGCTTTTCAAAAACTAGAAAATATCACTAATAATATTTTAAATGATTTAAATGAATTCGGTGCTGAAAAACTCGGTATAATATTTGAAAATGATAATGTTTTTTCTAACCCTTTATTTTTATATAATCGAATAGCTAACCTTAATAATAATGATTGTTTGGTACCTATAATAGATTTATCAGGTGCCCTAGGTAGAAGTACTTATACAATTAGCGGCGATAAAATGGTAGTTACGGATCATGAGAAAAATGACAAATTCGCTTCTTTACTATCTATAAAAGAATATCAAGAAACTCCTTCTAATGCACTTGATAAATTTTTACAGTTACCGATTGAATTAATAATAACTGAAATATTTTACTTTGTTAGCAAAAAACAAGTAATATCCAAATTGCAAGGTCAAGATTATATTCTAAAAATTACCAACGACTCAACTTTACTTAATCACAAAGGGATTAATAAGCTTGATGCAGCTAACTTAGCTTTTCAATTTTGTAATCAGCAAATTTCAATTGCCATTATAGAAGAAGATGAAAATAAACTAGATGCAGCCGTAGCTAAAGCATCAACCGAGCTTTTTAAACTTGGTATTATTCATGTAAAAGAAGATCTTAATATTGAGCAAATATTTTGGTCGCAATTACCTGCTAACTTCGCCTTTATCCGTAGAATGTCACCATTATCCGTAGAACATATTGCTTCTCTTACTGCTCTTCATAATACTACACTCGGTAATCAATATAACCCTTGGGGTAGAGCTGTCACTTTACTGCGAACTGAAAAAGGTACTCCATATTTCATGAATTTTCATGATAAAACGAATAAAGGTAATACTTGCATCTTTGGTACGGAAAAAACCGGCAAAACCGTATTATTGAATTTTCTAATATCAGAATCGACCAAATATAACCCAACAATAATTTATATCTCTAATAATAATGATTCTAAAATTTTTATCGAAGCAATAGAAGGCAAATGGTTAGAACCGGATAAACAAATTATCAATCCATTTTTAGTAGATGATACAGAAAAATCACAAGCTTTCATTTTAGAATTTTTTAAATTAATCAGCGGTCATTATATTTCACCTCTTAGTGAAATAGAGATATCTTTTCTAGAGAAGTTAACAAATAAAATTTTATCAATTGAAAAAGAAAAACGTATTTTTTCCGATATTTTAAAATTAGAAGATTTTAAAGAGGAAGGAGGAATACAAATACTTAATAAATTAAAAGATTTTACGGAAGGACAATTATATTCTGGATTATTTGACGGACCGTCTCTTAACATTCAAGAAGGGGAAGTTATAGGGTTTAATTTATATAAACTTTCTGACGAGCCGTTTTCTAAACAATTTTACCCAGCGGAAAGAAAATTTTTAGAGCAATTTAATAATAACTTAAAGAAACATCAAGCTATCAGTACAGCAGTAATTTATGCTTTTACTTATCATTTAAGCCTAGTTGGCACAAAACCTAAAATATTTGCTGCCGATAATTTTGATAAACTTTACAAACCTGAAGCTTATTACGATAATATAAACTTAATTTTTAATAATTTATCTCAAAATAACGGTATTCTCGTCAGTAATTTCAATTTTATTTATCTTAAGTCATATCCAAAATATACTATAAAACCTTGGCTTAATTTAATTAATACTAAAATTATTCTACCGTCTGATGTTAAAATAGAAGATTTAGACAAAATTTTAGGTTTAAGCGAACCAGAAATACGAAAATTATCACAGCTAATACTTTCTGCAAGGATGTTCTTAATTAATAAGGATAATGAATCTATAGCTTCTGAATTAAGTATTGCCGCTTTAATAGGAATTGTCCGTATTTTATCAAGCAGACAGGAGGAAATGGATATTTATAAAAAAATACTTGAACAATACCAAGGTCCTCCAGATAATTGGATTAATTACTTATATAATGAGTTAAATACGGACTGATATTTTTCTTTGTCATCTCGCGAGCTTGTAGCGGGATCTCAGAACACGGTCTGTGATACAAGATCCCGTGGTCAAGCCATAGGATGACAACAAAAAACTAACATAAAAGAACCATATTAAAGTGCTTAAAAAATATTTACTATTTTTCTTATTTTCATTTTTCTCATTTAATGTATATGCATCTATTTGGGGCGAGATAGCCGATTGTCTTAGCGATCCATGTAATTGCGGACAAAGCGATAGAACGGAAACTTGGAATAAGGATGGAGGCATCAATGCAAAGCCAAGAGGGCCTTTTAAACCAGGCACATTGTGTCCTCCTTGGAATAAAAGCGACGGTCGCGATAATGATACTTGTTTATTAAAATTTGATTACCCAGGTACATTTATCGGTTTTTTACTCAATAGATGTGCGGAAGAAGCTCCTGATAGTAGTTACTTTACTCCAAAAATTCGTATTAGAGTTCAAAGCTGTAATGCCGCAGCTTGCTGGCATCAAAACTCTACTTTAAATTGGGATGGAGAATGTGTATTATGGCCTACAGGTTACGGCCTACCTCTAACTAGAGTTTGTGCTAGAATTGCCGTACCGGATATGCCTCCACCTCCCGGAATAAATGCTACAGCTTCTCCTGCAGATCCAGGTTATACCGATGGAGTACATCTCAATAAAGTCGGTTACACGGAAAGTGATAATAAGATAATCGGTGTAGATGGAAAAATAGTTACTTTAAAATCTCCTAAACTTTGTGCTTATAGCGATCCTGGACTTGTTAACCTTGTTTCAGATTCCGGAGCACATCTTGATCCTATGGACTGGAATCCTAATCGTCAACCTCTCCACCAAACTAATGAACTTAGCCCTATTGCAAAAGTATTAAAATTTTTAGTTGAAACGGTAAAAGGAGCAAGTTTACCGAGTTTATTAGGGCAGCTTGTTGGTATGATAGATCAAGATTCAGAATTTATAAAAGTACTTCGATCAATACTTGATGCAATAGGAGAAATTTTTAATTTTTTTCCTAGTTTAATAATAAAAGTTATTGAAGCACTTGGATCATTGAACGGTTCCGTAGATAACTATTCTTTTGGTTGCGTACAATTACCTTTAGGACCTTTTCCACCGCCATACTGTCCAAATTTAGATTATATTAGCATTAATGCTAGTGCTAATAATGTATGTAGCATAAAAAATACTCCAGAGGATATTAAGAAAGGAGAACCTGTATTTAAACAATCTTCAACCTTGCCGCCTTGTGTAGTATCAAACGTTAGAAACAATATTGTTAATAATACCGTACGTGTTAGCTTTAGCAATCTTGTTCCGCTTTGCACCGACTCTCCTCCTGACCTCAAAACTTGTGTAGAACTACGTAATATAGATTTTTCTTCAGCAAAAATTACTCATACTAATACGGCTTTTAAAGATTTAATTAAATCGTGTAAGAACACTTCAGGCGGTACCCCATGTATTAATACAGATATCCCTACGCCATGTAGTGTTACAGCTGACGGTTGTAATGATGGATTTAGAATAGTATATTCGCAGAAAATTGGAAATGTAGAAGCACCTAGCGATTATTACATAAGCGATATACCGGACTGTCCAAGTTCTAGTTCAACTACCTGCCAAAAAGTGTGGGGCGTTAATATCGGCGAATTTAAGGATGTAAGCGTACAATTTCTTGAAAAACAAGGACAAGATACAAATAGCTTAATGCCTATAAAGACAGATGTCACTTTAAAAGACAATAACGATAGAGCTAGAAATCTTTATGTCTCTATTAGTAATAACGAAAACGATAAGCAAAATCCTAATAATATTTGTTTATTTGAGTCTAGTAATTTAATAGATTGCGTACCAAGAGTAAATCACTCTTACAGCTTAGCTGCTTATGAATGTTCAAGACAATATGCCGGAATTACCTGTACTAATAGCAATTCCAACGATGCTTATTATAAACCGCAATTCATTGCTTCAGTGCAGGTAAGAGAAAAAAAAGAAGATGGGACTATTAGCATTATAGATGAAACAAGCACTCTTGTAACACCGTTATCATACGCCGCATCTTCTAGCTCTACTGATACGGAAAGTATAGTAAAACTTGCCGGCTATGATTATAGCTCTTCTGTTGCGTTTATTCCTGATCCAAACAAAAGCCCACCAGATCCAGCGGATAAGTATATTGCTATGCCGTTTTCAGGAGAGAATGCTCTAAATCAATTGACTATTCACGGTAAATATAAAAATAAAAATGATCCGAATGAAAAAGATACGAAACCTTACGATAGTAACGGAAATCCAAACCCGAATGCGTTATATTTAAAATATTTAGAATATATAAACGGTAAATATATTCAAGGCGGAACGCATGCCTGCTTGATGCCAAAAAATTTCCAACATTGTAACCCTCTTCCAATCCCTACCTTACCTGATGGTTCGCCTATTCCCGGTTACAATAATGACTCGATAAATTGCGTACTTGCTAAACTAAATAACAAAGATACTACAAATTGCAAAGATTTTAAAAATACATATAATGTTAAATATCCAAACCTTGGTTTATGCAGCAAAGATACAAATATAAGTAGTTGTACTCTAAAAGAAACAGTGCAAGGTATTACTATTTATACTTGCAATATAAATAATATTCCGAGTAACTGCTATACCAATAATGATAACCCTAATACTCCAATATGTGTTTTAAGCAGAGATTATAAAGATAGACTTGATCCCTTATCTAGCCTAGGAGCAATAATAGATGATTCAGCATATTATACAGTAACATATACAAAAGGAGATGAACACACTACTCCTGAGCCGACATATGATGCTGCCGTTTCCGATGTAAGAGATAAAACTTGGCAAGAGCTAAATCTTTGTGCTCCTATATTAGTTCCTAAGTGCAAAGCACTTACTCCTTCTGATCCTAACAGTGGCAATGCGATATGGGACGAAACTGACATAGGTGACCTTGCAAAAGGAAGATGCTCGACGAATTGGATACCCATTGATCCTAGTAAACCTTTAGAACGCTATTGTTTATCATATTTTGATAGGAAAGTTGTCGAGTTCGAACCTTTAGGCCAAAATGTCGGCTGTAGAGAGTCTACAGGATTACCTATAAAAGTTGGTTATAACGACTTTCCATCGAGCCAATTACCTGAGACCCCTTATAATCCGGTAACTAAAATAGGCGACTATATCTTAAACAAGAAACCGGTACAACAGGGGAGCATTATGGCATTTCCAAAGGATGGGGCATTTATAGATGCAACAAATAAACCGGAGAATACAATATTGCATACTGTAGAATTTAAAGTAACTTTAGATGCAATAATGGACGATATTGAGTATTTTGAAGTAAAAGATTTATGGTATGATGATTGCACATTAATATATGTTAACGGCACAAAGCTACTTAGCCTCCCTACTGACGTTAATTCTCTAGATGAGAAAAGGTACTGTAACAATGGAAATGACCAAGGTCAAGCACTACAAGCTAGGACTTTACCGATTAATATCAAACCTTATTTAAAACAAGGAGAAAATACTATAAAATTCCAGTTAAGAGTTATGTTTGGCGGAGGGTTATATTTCCACATGCAATATAAAATGAAGAGATAAATAAATGAGTTGGATTATTTTTTATACGGTAATTTTTGCTTTACTAATTCTTGATTTAGGAATCGTACATAAAAAAAATACCGTAATGAGCTTTAAAGAAAGCGTACTTTTTAGTCTTTTCTATTTTGGAATAGCTTGTTTATTCGGTATCTATGTTTACTATAATACGGGGGCAGATCATGCTCGTGAATATTATACTTGCTTTCTTATTGAGAAAGCTATGTCACTTGATAATATCTTTGTTATCTCTATTATTTTTCAATTTTTTAAAATTCCCGGGAAATATCAACATCGTGTTTTATTTTTCGGGATAATAGGCGTAATAATATTCAGAGCTATAATGATTTACGGCGGTATTATCCTTATAAATAAATTTGCCTGGTTATTATATATTTTTGCCGTAATACTTATTGCTACCGGTATAAAAACTTTTTATGTATCACATAAAACTTTTGATATACAGAATTCTTATATTTACAAGTCAATAGTAAAAAATCTAAATATTACTCCTAGTCTTGAAGGAGATAAGTTTTTTGTTAAACGTAATAACAAACTATATTTTACTCCC
>NZ_CBCDJS010000011.1:0-19565 GCF_965035265.1 Rickettsia sp. | reverse complement strand
TTTAATGAATGATTTACAAGAAATATATTATCCGAACACTAAAATTTACGATCAAATATATAATATTGCTATAAATGAATTTTTAAAACAAAACTCTAATAAATTTGATATTATTTTTAGTTTTTGCGGATTATCGTTTACTAACAATTTAATAGAATATTTTAATTTAATATACTCATCTCTTAGTAAACAAGGGTATTTCGTCCTTTGTTTACCTATTTCTGCAAACACTAAATTTGTAGTAAAACGTAAAGAATTTATTTTTAACCTGAATGAAATAAATAATATTTTACAAAAAAATAATTTTACTATATTAACTTCGGAAGAAATAATACTAGCGGAAAACAATAAATATAGTATTATCGTTTGTAAGAAAACAGCATAAATCAATGAGAATATTAATTATATTATCCATTATTTTATGTTCATTATCGATAAGAGCTGATCTTGAATATGTTGATAATGACATATATAACTATAATGGTGGAAGAAATGAAAACGGTTGTTTGGAAGTTTATGATCCATACGAAAAATTTAATCGTAAGGTCTTTGCTTTTAACTCTACGTTAGATTATATAATATTACGTCCTTTAGCTGTCGGTTATAAGAAAATTACAAATGATTACGTAAAAGCGCGTGTTAATAGTTTTGTCAGTAATGTTGATACACCGCTTACGGCGGTAAATTACGGACTTCAGTTAAATTACGATAAAACTATGAAAAGCGTTTGGCGGTTTCTCATTAACACGACGCTTGGTATAGGCGGTTTATTTGACGTGGCAGGTAAAGTAGGGTTGCCGTCCGACCGTCAAACTTTCGGTAGTACCCTCGCACATTATGGAGTTGCCCCCGGTCCTTATTTGGTATTGCCAATAATCGGTAGTACTAATGCAAGAGATATGACGGATTCGGTAATTACTAATTATGCTCTTAATCCATTAATGCACTACACTCATAATGATTTTGATTTAGGAGTACTAGCAGTTAGTAAAATAAACGATCGATATGTTGTATTGCCGTTTAGTGATTATGTGATGAAGAATTCTACAGATCCTTATGTGGCTATTAGATCGGCATTACATCGTGCTCGTGAAGCATCGGTTCAATATCCTGAAAATTTTAAATGTCCTAGCCCTTATGAAAGAAAATAAAAATTAACTTAAAGGAGTATTATATGCAAAAAATTATTACAGGTTTATTTCTATTGGTTGTAACATTTTCAGCTTATTCTAATGAGAAAGTGCCTGCCGGTTTGAATGGTTACGTTACTAATTTAGTAAATGAAGCTTCTAGTATATTAAACGATAGTAAACTATCTGAGCGAGTAAAGATTGCTAAAGCACGTGAATTAATGTCTCAGAACCTAGATTTTGATTGGATGGCTAAATATACGTTAGGCAGAAATGGGATAAAAACTTTATCAGGTGGGCAAGTTCAGGAATTCATCAAAGTTTACTCTAAATATATTACTAAATCTTATACTGATTTAATAAAAGATTATAAAGGCGAACAGCCTAAAATAGTAGGAGTTCGTACTTTAAGCTCAACCGATTTTATGGTTGCTATGAATATCATTAGCAATAAAGAGCAAGACCCTATTAAAGTAGAATATCTTGTACGTGAAATGAAAGGAAACGGAAAAGATTTTTTTAAAGTTTCTGATATAATTACGGAAGGAGTAAGCCTTATTGGAGCTCAACAAGACGAGTTTACTGATACTTTAAAAAATCAAGGTTTTGAGGCACTAATACAAAAATTAGAAAGTCGTTCTTAAATTCGGGGTTTATAACCATTGCATAGTTCTTAAAAAATGGTTTATGTCATTCCCGCGTAGGCGGGAATCTAGTACTTTAAAGCCTTTTAAAAGCTCGATTTATCTCGCTTTACCCGGGATTCCCGCCTACGCGGGAATGACATAAGAAACATTAATATTACCTCCATGAAAATCCTAGCAGGCAGTAGTAATAAGTTACTTGCATCTCGTTTAGCTATAGCATTAAATATTAAATATACTGAGCCGAAAATTACCTATTTCAATGATTCCGAAATAAAAGTAGAAATTCAAGAATCGTTTTATAATGAAGAAGTAATCATAGTACAATCCACATCAAAACCCGTTAATGATCGCTTAATTGAGCTGTTCCTGCTATTAGATGCAGCAAAAAAAGCGGGAGCAAATCGAATAATATTGATAATGCCTTATTTCGGTTATGCAAGGCAGGATAATCAGTCCACAATTCCTGCTAGGTTAATAGCTGATTTTTTAGAGAAGCTCGGAGTAAACCATATAATTACTATTGATTTACACTCCGATAAAATAGAGAAATTTTTTAATATTCCTGTTTCTAATCTTGAGCCTATAAATTTATATATCCCGTTTTTAAGAACTTATAGCAACTCCGTCATAGTTGCACCTGATAAAGGAAGTATTAACCGTGTACAAAAAATTAGTAATTTACTGAATATAGATTCAGCTTATATAAACAAAGAAAGGGATAAAAATAATAATTGCGAGATGATAGAAATAAGCGGTAAAGCCCAGGGGAAAAATTGCATATTAATTGATGATATTATAGATAGCGGCGAAACAATAGTAAAAGCAGCGAGGTTTTTAAAAGAATATTCGGCTTTAGCAGTTAGTGCTTTTATAACTCATGCAGTGCTTTCTCCCGGCTCTAAAGATAAAATTGAAAATTCGGCGATAGATAATATTTTTGTTACCGATACTATAGAAGTAGGTGACTTATCTACAAAATTTCATATAATACCCGTGTTGCCTATCATCGTAAAAGAGTTAAGAAATATACTATGAGCTTGTGTACTCTAGAAATAAATCTATCTGCAATAAAAGCTAACTATCGTTTGTTAAAAGATATTTGCAAAACCTCATTAGTCGGTGCTGCCGTTAAAGCTGACGGTTACGGTCTTGGGGCAGTACAAATTTCTAAAGCTTTAATAGAAGAAAATTGTCGGCATTTTTTTGTAGCCTCAAGTGAAGAAGGAGCGAATTTATGCAAAGCTTTAGGAGTAGATGTTAATATTTTAGTTCTTAACGGAGTTTTTGAACATGACGCTTTAGAGCTTATAGAATATAATTTAACACCTGTTCTAAATAACTTAAAACAAATAGAAATTTGGCAAAAATTTAGCAATTTGAAAAATAGATTACTGCCTTGTTATTTACATTTCAATACCGGGATTAATCGCCTTGGATTAACTCATAATGAAATAGAGCAGCTAACTAATGATCGTGATTTGTTAAAAGGGTTAGATTTACAATATATTATAAGCCATCTAGCTATATCTGAGGAAATAGATAATCCTTATAATCTAGAACAATTAAACAGATTTAAAGCTTATTTACAATATTTTCCAAACGTCAAAGCAAGCCTTGCTAATTCCGGCGGCATATTTTTAGGACAGGATTACCATTTTGATTTAGCAAGACCGGGGGCTGCTTTGTATGGGCTAAATCCTTTAACACACAACCCTGTAATCTTAAAAGCTCCGATAATTCACTTGCAGAATTTGACACTAGATAGCCATATCGGTTATAATATGACTTTTACAACTAAGCGTGATAGTATCATTGCAACGTTACCGCTTGGTTATGCCGATGGGTTTAGTCGTAATTTTAGCAATCAAGGCGAAGTATTTATTAACGGTTACAGCGTTCCTATAGTAGGGCGAGTATCGATGGATTTAATAAATATCGATGTTACCGATCTACCACCGTCCGATATTTTTCTAGGGCAGGAAGTGGAAATTATCGGAAATTATTGCACGCCCGATAAAATAGCGAGTATTATAGGTACTATCGGGTATGAGGTATTGACTGGCCTTGGTAGTAGGTATAGAAGAAAGTATATTGGATAGATGCCTATTAATGTCATTCCCGCGTAGGCGGGAATCCAGTACTTTAAAGCTTTTTAAAAGCTCGATTTATCTCGCTTTATGCTGGATTCCTGCTTTCGCAGGAATGACATAGCGTACTTAAATTAAATAGAAAAAATATACACAAATGTTATTAAATATAGCTAATTCAGTCGGTAAACGTACCATAAAAATAGCACAAAATATAGGTAGTTTTTCTTTATTTAGCTTTGCTGCTATTAGCAGTATTGTAAGACCGCCTTTATATTTGAGTTTAATCATTCGGCAATTATTATTTATCGGATTTTACTCTTTACCGGTTGTTGCTATGACGACTTTTTTCTCAGGTGCGGTACTTGCTCTGCAAAGCTATACCGGATTTTCCCGTTTCTCGGCTGAAAGTTCTATTGCAACGGTAGTAGTATTATCGCTGACTAGAGAGCTTGGACCTGTCTTAGCCGGATTAATGGTAGCAGGACGAGTAGGAGCATCGATTGCCGCCGAAATAGCAACAATGAGAGTAACGGAGCAGGTGGATGCTTTATACACTTTATCTACCGATCCTATTAAATATTTAGTTTTTCCAAGAGTAATAGCGGCCATTATTACAATGCCTTGCCTTGTTTTAATCGGTGATGTAATAGGTGTTATGGGTGGTTATTTGGTAGGGGTATATAAACTTGATTTTAATAGTGCGGCTTATTTAACCAGTACTTTTCAGTATTTAGAGCCGATTGACGTAATTTCCGGTCTTGTTAAAGCAGGAGTTTTTGGGTTTATTATTTCTATAATAAGTTGCTATAGCGGCTATTATTCAGGTAAGGGGGCTAAGGGAGTCGGAAGAGCAACTACCTCGGCAGTAGTAAATTCTTCTATCCTTATCTTAATAAGCAATTATTTAATAACCGAATTATTTTTCAAAGTGTAAATATGGCAACAAAGGAAGAATTTAAAATTAAAATTCGGTCATTATATAAATCATTTGCTAATCATAAGGTGTTAGACGGAATAGATTTGGATGTAAAAAAAGGCAGTTCATTAGTTATTTTAGGTGGTTCCGGTAGCGGTAAATCAGTTCTAATTAAAAATATAGTAGGATTGATTAAACCTGATAAAGGTAAAATTTTTATTGATAATGTAGAAATCCAAAATATCTCAAGTAAACAAAAATTTGAGGTTATGGACGGTATAGGCTTTTTATTCCAAGGCGGAGCATTATTTGACTCTTTAAATGTACGTGATAATATTACTTTTGAGACTAAAAAATTATCTAAGAAAGAAAAAAACGACCTTGCCGGTGCAAAGCTTAATTCCGTAGGTTTGTCCCCTAGAATACTCGATCTTTACCCATCCGAATTGTCGGGAGGAATGCAAAAAAGAGTAGCCCTTGCTAGAGCAATTTGTAGTACGCCGTCGATTTTATTCCTTGATGAGCCGACAACAGGGCTTGATCCTATAATGGCAAATGTTATTAATGAGTTAATTATAAAAATCCAAGAAGAGCTTGGGGCAACTACGATTACTATAACTCATGATATGATTAGTGCCGAAAAAATAGCTAAAGAAGTAGCTATGATTTATCAAGGAAAAATTAAATGGTACGGCAATAAAGATGAAATGCGTAATAGTGATAATCCTTATTTAAAACAATTTATAAATGGATTAACTACCGGTCCTATAGATTTTAATTAGGATAAGAATTTATTCTAAATTCGCATTATTGAGGTATAAAATGTTAAGAAATTTATTATTTGCAATAGTATTTTTAGGTATAAATCTAAATGTTTATGCTATAAATGCTAGTGCTTATACGGCAGATGATATAATAAAAATAGTAATTATTCTTGGAATAGTTATTTTAATTTTTAGTCCTGCAAAATTCCGTATAGTAGTTATCGGAACTATTTTAGGTTTGACTTTTGCCTATTTCACGTATAAATACATAGTACCTATCTTTATTTCTTTATTAAATGGACCATAATTAACCCTTGACACTATGGTAGTATTACTTTATATTTTTGTCTATTGTATATTTATAAGTTTTAAGGTATTTAGCTTATGTCTCGTAAGTGCGAACTCACAGGTGTGGGTGTTTTATACGGCAATAATGTGTCACATTCTCAGCGTAAAACTAGAAGACGTTTTGAGCCTAATTTAAGGTCTGTTAAGTTTACAAGTGATATAACGGCTGAAGGATATAGATTATCAGTTAATGCTAAATGTATTAGTTCTGTTGAAAAAGCTGGCGGGTTTGATGCATATATTCTAAAAGCCAATGATAATGTTTTATCTAGTACGGCTAGAGCTATTAAGAAAAAAATAATTCAGACTAAAACGGCAAAATCATTATGAAAAGCGGTATACATCCAGAATATAAAAAGTTTTTGATTAAAGTAGGAAGCGATGTTTTTGAAGCAATGTCTACTCATCCTACGGGTGAAATTTTAATGGATGTTGATTTTAGAAAGCATCCGGCATGGAATAAAGATTCCGGAAATGTAGTAAATCAATCGAACAAAAGTGTTAGTGATTTCAATAAAAGATTCTCAGGTCTTTCTTTTGGTAACAAAAAAGAAGCTAGCTAGATTTTCGCTTTCGCGAGAATGGCATTAGCAATGTTCGTATAGTAGTGAGTAAGTCACGATATAATGTGAACAAAGTCATTAATTCTCAATTATTGCGGGGTGGAGCAGCTCGGTAGCTCGTCAGGCTCATAACCTGAAGGTCGTTGGTTCAAATCCAGCCCCCGCTACCATATTTTTATATTTTCAGAAAGCTATTTTCTGAGGATTCCCACTTTTAGCGATGTTGTCGCATGGCTTATTTATGTCATTCCCGCGAAAGCGGGAATCCAGTAAAACACATAAAAAACTTGTTTTTTATGTGTTTATTTTGCTAAATATGTAACTTCTGTATCAATATTGAAGTCGTTTTTCTGGATTCCCGCCTTCGCGGGGAGGCATTGTTGCGTGGATACCCGAACCGTCATTGCGAGGAGCGAAGAGACGCGGCAATCCAGAAAAATAATAAAAAAATTCTGTAAATCAGAATTTTTAACTGAATTGCTTCGTCGAATTACTGCGTAATTCTTCTCGCAATGACGAGAAAACCGGTCCACGCAATAATGCCTCGCGGGGATGACATCGCACAGGTTTTTCGAGCCATACAACAACGTCTAATTTTTCTTGCAATGATTATACAATACCTGCAAATTTATCAAATCTAAAAAATTATGACTACTCAGAAAATAGTGCCTACAAAATTGACTGATGGCAGCAAGCTTTTTCGTCATGAAGCTAAATTTGTAGCTGGTGCTATGAATATAAACCAAATCCCCAATTTTTCATTACTGGAAATTGCTTTTGTCGGTAAGTCAAATGTCGGCAAATCAAGTCTAATAAACACGATATGTAATAATAAAAATCTTGCTAAAGTTTCCAATACTCCAGGGCGTACCAGGCAAATCAATTTCTTTAACCTTGCAGATAAACTTATTATAGTTGATCTTCCCGGCTATGGTTTTGCTAATGTTCCTATATCAGTCAAAGAGCAGTGGGAAGTATTAATTAGCTATTATTTACAAAATAGCCATAATTTAAGGTTAGTTAACTTATTGATTGATTCAAGAAGGGGTATAAAAGAAAACGATAAGAAAGTAGCTGAGCTATTACTTGCAAATAAAAGAGAATTTCAAATTATTTTCACAAAATCCGATAAAGTTACGGATCGCAAAAACCTTAACGACGAAGCACAGAATTTTCTTGCAACTTTAAACTACTCATGTAATGTTATGTATGTAAGTAGTAGGAGTAAGGAAGGTGCAAGAGAACTTAAAGCTAGTTTGGCAAAATGCATCAAACCTCAAAGGTAAAGAGGTAGATAGCATTTCTTCATTAAATAACATTACTATAATTAAGAATATAATAAAGTGTAGTAGTGAGTTGAAGAATCAAGCAATAGTTCTAAAATTACCTGCTACTATTATTATTGACGATAAATTATTTACGGCTTTTATTGAATCTGTTAGATTGCTTGAGATGTGCGGTGCTAAAATATATATAGTACATGATCATATTGATTTACGAAGTTCGTCTTTAATATCACAAATAGATGAAAATTTTAGTCAAAAAATTAGTAAAATAAGCGACTATAGTTCTCTAAATAATCCTATTATTATGGAAATTTTATCCAGTTACGTTAACAAGCTTATAGTAACAAAATTAAGTAGCGTAGGTTGTTATGCAGTTGGTATTTCAGGTAAGGATGCTAATTTACTGCAAGCAAAAAAGTCAAAATTATCTCACCGAAAAATTGTAAATAATGATGTTATAAATATTGGTTTTTTAAGCGAGCCTATTATTATTAACCCGGAAATTTTATTAAATTTTGAAGATAATAATATTATACCTGTAATAGCACCATTTGCGAGCGACGATCAGGAGAAAACGCATTTATTAAATGTTAACTTAACGGTAGCAACAATTGCTTCTGCATTAAGTGCGGAACATTTAATATTTCCATATGAGATATTACAGGTATCTGAGACGTTTCCGTATAATATAAAAATACGAGATATTAACTTATTGAAATCAATGCTGGGTGATAGTAATAATTTTATCGAAGAAGAATTAATTAAGATAGCAGTTAATGCACTTGAAAATAATAACAGTTACGTACATTTTGTAAATAGTGAAGTACCGAATTCAATATTATCAACTATGTTTGATATAAATATAAACTAAAGAGGTTTTTTATGGCAGGAGCATTAGCATCTGATCTTTTATTTGCACTATCAAGATAAGGATAAAAATTTATCCTTATCTTGAATATAATATTGAATAATCAAGACCAAAGGCGGCTTCGATCTTGATTATAAAAATTAATTTTAAATAAGAAACAGAGTTTTAAGTTTTTTAGATTAGGAAATATATAGATATAGGAGAAATTTATGGCAGGAGCATTAGCATCTGATCTTTTATTTGTAGGGTTAACTAGACCGCCGATGATATTTGGAGTAAGTATTAAGTTTGCTGCATTAAATATGATAATGACGATGATAGTATTTATTTGGAACAACGGTATTATGATTTTATTCATTGCGGCTGCTTTGCATTTGGTAGCTTATATTATATGTTTTAAAGAACCAAGATTCATAGAGCTATATTTAAATAAAATGTCCAGAACTAGCCAATGTCCTAATAAATTTTACTATGGAGCAAATTCGTATAATATTTGAGTTTGTTATGTCATTCCCGCGTGGATGCTAAACCGTTATTGCTACGCAGCCTATGGCTACTCGCAATGACAAAATAAATCAAAATAGTTAAATCAGGTGAGGTAATGAAGTTATTTAGAACTAGAGCGGCTAAAGAATTAAGGTCTAAACAAGAAAGACCCACTTCGCATTTTATTCCTTATAAATGTCATTGGGATAGTAATACTATTTTAACCAAAGATAATTCATTATTGCAAGTCATTAAAATAAACGGCTTTTCTTTTGAAACTGCGGATGATGAAGATCTAGACATTAAAAAGAATATCAGAAATGCCTTACTTAAAAATATGGCTTCGGGAAATATCGTTATGTATTTCCATACTATTAGAAGACGTAAAGCAGTGATATTTAACGATACGGAATTTACTTATGATCCTACCGTAAAAGTCCCTAATGATTTTATTACTTATTTAGGTGCAGAATGGCGTAAGAAACATGCGGGTGCTAGGTCGTTTTTTAATGAATTATATGTTAGTATTTTATATAAGCCTGATACCGGCGGTGCTGCTATAGTTGAGTATTTTCTAAAGAAGATTAGACAAAAATCTAATAAAACCGCTTGGGAAAATGACATGAAGGAGATGAAAGAAAATCTTCAAGAAATGTCAACTAGAGTGGTTAATACATTCAGAAGTTACGGAGCAAGATTACTTGGAGTTCGTCAAACGCCGTCAGGTAGTTATTGTGAAATTTTAGAATTCCTTTCATCTTTAGTTAATTGCGGCGACTCACCCGGACCTATATCATTACCGCGTGGTACTATTGATGAATATTTACCTACCCATCGCTTATTTTTTGATTCTCGTACTATTGAAGCAAGAAGTCCGCTTGGCAAGAAATATGCCGGAATGATCAGTATACTTGAATACGGTCCTAATACTTCGGCAGGAATTTTTGACGGATTCCTGCAAATGCCTTTTGAATTTGTCATGACTCAAAGCTTTGTCTTTGCTAATAGAACCGTAGCGATTGGTAAAATGCAATTACAGCAAAATAGAATGATACAATCCGGTGACAAGGCTACTTCACAAATTGCTGAAATCAATACGGCCCTTGATATGGCTACTAGCGGCGATATCGGTTTCGGTGAGCATCATTTATCGCTTTTATGTTCCGCAAATAATATTAAAGCTTTAGAAGATATATTATCAATGGCAGCAGTTGAGCTTTCTAATTCAGGAATTCAGCCGGTTAGAGAAAAAGTTAACATGGAACCTAGCTATTGGGGGCAGCTGCCCGGAAATATGGATTATATAGTACGTAAATCTACTATCAATACATTAAATATGGCTAGCTTTGCATCGCACCATAATTATCCACTCGGTAAAATTAAAGATAACCATTGGGGAGAATATGTCACAGTACTTGATACTACTTCAGGTACGCCGTTTTATTTTAATTTCCATGTGAGGGATGTTGGACATACTCTAATTATCGGTCCAACAGGTGCCGGTAAAACAGTTCTTATGAATTTCTTATGTGCTGAAGCACAAAAATTCAAACCTCGTATGTTCTTTTTTGATAAAGATCGAGGAGCAGAAATATTTATACGTGCTTTAAACGGAGTTTATACAGTAATTGATCCGGGTTTAAAATGTAACTTTAACCCTTTGCAGCTTGAAGATACTAGTGAGAATAGAACGTTTATTTTAGAGTGGCTTCGCGTGCTTGTAACTTCTAACGGTGAGAGTATAACTGCACAGGATAATAAGATCTTATCTCAAGCAATAAGCGGTAATTTTAGATTAGAAAGAAAAGACAGAAGACTTAGTAATGTTATAGCATTTCTTGGCATTGATACACCAAATAGTTTGGCAAGTAGGATTGCAATGTGGGTCGGTAAAGGTTCGCACGCTAAGATATTTGACAATGAAATAGATGATATTGATTTACAAAAAGCAAGGGTATTCGGTTTTGATATGACTGAATTACTTAAAGATCCTATAAGTCTTGCACCGGTATTATTATATGTGTTCCATCGTATTAATATCTCTTTAGATGGGCAGAAAACTATGATAGTGCTTGATGAAGCATGGGCCTTAATTGATAATCCGGTATTTGCACCTAAGATCAAAGATTGGTTAAAAGTGTTGAGAAAATTAAATACTTTTGTTATATTTGCTACACAGAGCGTTGAAGATGCAGCTAAGAGTAGAATTAGCGATACATTAATTCAGCAAACAGCTACGCAGATTTTTTTACCTAATTTGAAAGCTACGGATATTTATCGCAGTGCATTTATGCTAAGTCAGCGAGAATATATTTTAATTAAAACTACCGACCCTACTACACGTTATTTTTTAATAAAACAAGGAATAGATGCCGTAGTTGCCAAAGTTAACTTAGACGGTATGAATAATATAATTAGTGTTTTATCCGGCAGAGTTGAGACTGTAATATTGCTCGATCAAATTAGAGAGAAATACGGCAATGATCCGGATAAATGGTTACCTATATTTTATGAAGCAGTTAAAACATTATAAATTCCTGTTTGTCATCCCGCGAACAAGCCGGTGTTGTTGCATAGACACCCTAACCGTCATTGCGAGGAGCGAAGCGACGCGGCAATCTAGAAAAATAATTAAAAAAATTCTGACTTACAGAATTTTTTACTGGATTGCTTCGTCGAATTACTACGTAATTCTTCTCGCAATGACGTTAAGAGCCATCTCATACGAGGCAAGTAACTAGTTATGAAATTATTTCCTCGTAGTATACTTATAACATTAGTATTAAGCTTTGCCCTAAATTTAGGGCTAGTTACTAAAGCTCATGCCAAAGATACTCTTGATAGCATTATAGATGTTTTAAGCAGCTTAACTTGTGAAACTCAAGGAGTCGGCGATTTATTGCGTAGTGAATTCTCTCATACATGTATTGTTGCTCCGTTCTTTACTTTTGCGGTAATGAATCTTGTTTCCCCAGTTTTATACATGAATACGTTTCTGAAGCTTAAAATAAATGATAATGAGTTATTTAACGATAGTAGGTTTGGAAATTTTCCAGGCGGTCAGTGTACTCGTGAAAATAGAATTGATCCTAAAAACCCGGAATTACGTTTTGCCTTATGTAGTAATGCTAAATTAATTGTGGCTCGAGCAGAGGCGGTAGCAAAATCGGCACTTGCTATTGCTAAAGCCGTATTAACAGGGAGTGATCCTTGGGACGATATAAAAGAAGCATGGAAAAATAATAAAAAGGATTATTATGTTCCATATAGCGGTAAGCCCGGTGATGACGGCTTTGCATTTGATGTGGGCTTCCCTGTAATATATTGGAAAGTTATTCAAGATAAAGATAGGATATGTGTCTCAACAAAGGGGTTTACAGGAGACGTTCCCGTCGGCTGTAAATATATGAAAGAGCCGTTTCCGAAATCCATGTATAATAACTTTATGGATGTAGCAGATAAGGATTTTATTGAGGATCCAAATGCAACTCCTACCGATCCTTTAGCCTTAGTTTCCTGTAGTGCCGCAGGCGATGGATGTTATCAAAAAGCTTATAATGCTTCAAAAACTGCAGTAGTCATGACTTCTCCTCTTATAGAATGTATGAGGCAAATGATTGCTAGATTACTAATTAGTAAAGATGTTTGTAGTTTTGATAATGTAAGTCAAGTGGTTAATTTGGCTTCAAGGCAAGATAGTGCATTATTTCAGTTCCAAGTAGGAATGTATAAAATAGTTACGGCTTTTCTAACTTTATATGTTATGTTTTTTGGCTTTAAAATGTTACTTGCAGGTGAAGTGCCACCAAAAAGTGAGTATATAAATTTTGTATTGAAAATGATATTCGTAACTTATTTTTCAATAGGAATTAATATAACCCCTGGTAGCGGCTCTCCGTATGACCGGCTAGACGGTATGATTCAGTGGGCGTTTCCTTTCTTACTTGACGGTATAAACGGTTTAGCAAGTTGGGTTATGAATGCTGCTCCGTCCGGTTTATGTAAATTTAACAATATTTCCTATGAGGGCAGTGTTTCCTATATTGCATTATGGGATGCGTTAGATTGTAGGGTAGCTCATTATTTAGGGCTTGATATATTATCTACGTTACTTGTCGAAAATGCTTATCGAAGCCATGATTTTTTAAATTTTGATTTCTTTAGCTTTAGTGCCCCACCATATATTTATTTGCTAATTCCGGCAATAATATCAGGTAATATGACGTTAGTGTCGCTCGCTCTTTCTTATCCGTTACTTGTGATTTCGGTTGCTGCCTTTATGGTTAATGCAACGATTATGTGTATGATATCTATAGTAATACTAGGTATTTTAGCTCCTCTTTTTGTACCGATGTTTTTATTTTCATATACACGAAGTTATTTTGATAGCTGGGTTAAACTGATGATCTCATTCTTGCTACAGCCTATGGTGGTAGTTACTTTTATGATCACGATGTTTTCGGTTTATGATTACGGTTTCTACGGTAAATGTCAATATAAGAGCAAGTTGATTAATAATAGTATAGAAGACAAAATTCAAGGTGGTATTACTTCTAAGCGGGATGTTTTAATATTCTATATTAATAATGATTGGACGCAATATACTAAATACGATGCAGAAAGTTGTCAAAATAGCTTAGGTTATATGTTAAATAACCCTATTACCACGGCATTTAATTTTGCAAAAGATAGTGTACAACAAATAGTTACCAGCAAACCGGATGAGACTTGCAATCCAGACGGTACTTGTACTCCAAAATCAGGGGAGCCTCCTTGCTCTTGCAATGCAAAACCAGGGGATAGTAGTACAAGTAATTTCCTCGGTAAATTCCAGTTTTTATCGGGAGTGGTTTTAGGTCCAGGGATGTTTTTTATGTCTCCAAAAGTGCTTTTTGAGAAAATTAAAAATATTTTGCTTGCGTTAGTTACGGCATGTTTTACATTGTATTTGATGTATAATTTTAGTAGTCAGCTAGCTGAATTTGCTGCAGATATGACGGAAGGGGTAGCTCTTAGTAATGTTGCTATAAAACCGCAAGCAATATTTAAGGCAGCTATGGCAGGGCTTGCTATGGCGGGGGCTGCAACCAAGGGGCTTGATAGTATAGCAAGTAGAGGAGGAGGAGCCGGTGATTTAGGTGCAGCTAAAGGTGGGGTAAGTGATAATGTCGGTGCAAGCGGAGGAGGAGTCGGTGATAATATTGCTGTGAGTGGAGGTACGTCGGCACCTGCGGTAACAACGCCGACAGCTTCGTCTTCTGTAGCAACTTCTAGCCCAAAAACTGTAAGTAGTGAAGCAAGATCAGATATTGTTACTCCTCCTCCTGCTCCTCCGGAAGCTGTTTCACCGCCTGCTAGCATTAGAACTTCTATTTCTACACCTGCACCTGCACCACAAAGTAATATTGAACCTGAAAGTGTCGGAAAAATCATAAGAGATAATAATCAAGAAAGTAAAAAAGAGACCGATAATACTCCGCCTCCACAAGAGAAAGTTGATAATGCAACTCCACAAGAGAAAGTTGATAATACACCGCCTTCACAAGACAAAGTTGACAACGCAAGTAAAGGTACAGGAGTAATTGATTATAGTTTTAACTTAAAGGAACATGATAATCCTACAGGAGTAAAGCAGATACGGGAAAATGCAGAGATTCGGGATAAGCGTGCAGCAGTAGAGAAAGCGTGGAATGAATTAGTAGCAAGCGGAGGAGGAAGAGTAAGAGACCAGCAAGGTGAAGAAACATCGGAGCGACGTACGAATGCAGAAAAGAAATGGAATGAATTAGTCGATAGCGGTGTAGCAACTGAGATAAGAGAAAGAGATAATAGTGTAACTAATAAATTTGATAAATTAGCTGATCAGATTAATAAATCCGAAAAGTCAGAAGACGTTAGACCAGAAGATAAAAAAAATCAGAGGATAAAAGAAACTACCGAAGTTGAACCTGAACTAGATTTATCCGGTGATCTTAAGATTGATCGTACTATTAGAGGGCCTCAAGATAGTAATAACCCTGAAAGAAAAGACGAAGTAAATGAGAATAGAAGCAAAAAAATAGATAGTGATTCCGATGAAAATTCATAATATTATAAAAATTTTTATTGTAATTTGTCTTGAGGCTTTCGCTTTAAATAGCTTTGCCGGCTTTGGGGAATCATGTTCTAGTTTACCGACTACCGGAGATGGATATTTAGAAACCGATACGGCATATGGCTATATAATTCGTAATATTGATATGAAAGATCCGAGAGGTAATTGTAACTCGGCTGCGTCTGGTATAACGTTTTGTTTTAAAAATGTAGAGGGTAGTAGTAGTCCTTGTACCATATATACTTTAAATGAGGGTGATGCTAAGAAGATTAGTGATTTAAGTATTGATAATAACCCTGATCTTGGAGCAAATCCCGTATTACAAAATATCGTTTTAACGGTTAAAAAATGGGATAATGATCTATGTTTAGTTATGCCCACGTCAAGGGGGCCGATGCCGGTAGCATGTAAATCTTTAAGTGCTACTCCGACGCCTACCCCGCCTGATAATGAGAATTGCAATATAGGAAAAAGCTGTTATACGGGAGCAAATTATAGTCAATCATTAATTAATTTTTCCGGTCTTGCAGTTCAGTGTTTGAGTGAAACGCTTAATAAAGTATTTTTTGTCGGAAATGGCTGTAGTTCTCAAGATCAAAATTCTAGAATAACCAATCTTGCCGCTTTTTCTACGTTTCAAGGTTATTTAAAGAGAACTATAGGTGCGGCACTAATTCTGTATACTATGTTTTTTGCCTTTAATATGGCTCTAAATAAAGAATATGCAAGTACTGAAAAAATAGCTCTTTTTGTAATAAAATTCTTATTTGTTGCTTATTTTTCTATCGGTCTTGGACCTTTAGATTTTAGCGGTGGTCAGCCGACAAAAGAAAACGGTATGTTAACATATGGATTACCTCTTTTGACAGGAGCAGCACCTAGCTTTGCACAGATGGTCTTTAATGCAGCGGGTTCTAGAGGATTATGTCAGTTTGATAATTCAAAATATAAGGACGGTTATAAATTTTATGGTTTATGGGACGCTATTGATTGCCGTATAGGTTATTATCTTGGCTTGGATTTACTTTATAATATAGATAAGAATGGAGTTTTAGGGAGGTCGGTCGGTAATGGTCCCAGCGGTAATAATACACCTATACCTAATTTTGATCCTGATGGCAAAAAAGACAGACCGAAAGATTTAAGTAAAGCGGGATCATTGAGATTTTTTACCGTTATGTTTGGCTTCTTTATGGCTGGAAACATCATTATACTTGCAGCAGGTTTAGTATTTTCTGTAATATTTTTATCTATACTTTTATATTTTATTACGCATTATTTAGTTTGCATGATTACTATTTACGTTATGACATATGTTTCTCCTATATTCATTCCTATGGCTTTATTTACTCGTACAAAAACTTATTTTGATGGGTGGTTAAAAGTATGTATCTCATGTGCATTGCAGCCGGCAGTAATAGCAGGTTTTATAGCTTTATTAGTCACTATGTATGATTCCGCAATATTTAAAAATTGTGAATTTCTTAGATATGATTATGAAAAAGGAGATATTAAATTTAGTACTTTTGAGTTAAGGTTACCAAGCGGTGGTCAAGATAAATGCCAGGAAAGTTTTGGATATAAAATGTTACAATATTATGCAGGTGAAGGTTGGGAAGAGCATTTATTGATACTTTTCCCAATAAAATCAATTGTTAGAGATGTTGTATCTATTTTAGCGGAACTTTTGTGCGTATTAGTATTTTCGGTTATTTTTTATTATTTCTCTAAATCTATAGGACAGTTTGCGGCTGATTTAACTAACGGTCCTAATATGAATGCAGTAACGGCAAGTCCAACTAAAATTGTTGATTTAGTAAAGAAAGGAATAGATTTTGCTAAAGATGCTGCTATGGCTACGCAAGGTAAGCCGCCGGTAGGAGATAAGCCTGGTGAGAGTGGACGTAAGGGCGGAGAACAAAGCGATGATACACTTGGTTCAGCGGGAGGAGGTAGTGATAATGCCAAAGATGCTGTATCATCAGTTGGAGGTAAATGATAGAATATGCAGAGTAACTTATTAAAAGTTTTAGGAATACTCGCTATAGTAGCAACGCTAGTTTGCTTTATTTTTGCAGCACTTGGTATGATAGGAGCAGTAAAAGTCGGTAATGGCTGCTACATGAGATATGCTCCGGACGGTAAAGGAGGTTCGGATTCAATAACCGGTACTATAACCCTTAATGCTAATGCTAATTATGTAAACACTTCTAAAATGCTACCTGACGGCACAACTCAGCTTATTCCTGATCCTACTCGTTACAATGCATGGTTAAATACCCAGGTGCCAGTAGAAAACAACCAACCGGTGAATTTACAAGTGGTCGGTCAGACTAGTTTGTGTTTAGCTTATATACCAAAAGATAATTTACAACGTACAGGGGCTGGATCTAATTTAGACGATAGCGGTAAAATGATCCCGATCCCTCGTGTTACCGATGCAAATAATCCGCCTGTCTCTCTAATAATGGATGCAAAAAATAATGAATGGCGTAATATTACCGAATTATATGCTAATGATAGAGTTTTAGTTTCCGTATATCCTAGTTTTGCCGGTACGGGTGCAACAGTTAATGATGTTTTTAAAGGTACTCCGGTTACGAAAGATTGTTCACAAGACCAAACTTCTTACGATCCGATTTGTGGAAAATATTCTATTTATTCCGGTCCATATGTTAATGCTTGCGAATTGAAGCAGAATTATTGGAAAGGTAATAAACGTAGAGAAAAATGTTCAGGATTGTGTCTTTTTGGTTGTATTCATCCTGAGGATGTTGCCCCAATCATATGTAGTGCTGCCGGTGCTTGTTGTACTGCTTGGATATGCGATTCTTTATCTGCTTGGGTAAATCACAAGGGTTACATGCCGGAAGCTTATAAAGATGACGATAGTTTTACCTTTAATTGGTCAGATAATCCGGGTAATTTATATATAGATTACATGAATATAAAATGTAATAATGCTAGTATTGGTCAAAAACCTGTCGGAACTTGTCCTGATAATGCTGACTATAGTGTATCAAAAGATAAAGATTATATAAATGGAGATTTTCAAAAGAATCGGAGATTTTGGTATACGGCTGATGGTAAAGGAGGCAAAGGACCAACCGGATTAATGTGGCAGCTTAGTCACGAGGCTCAGGCTAATCAATTTGCTAAGTTTGTTGCAGATTCAGATCAACCGCCTGAGTATAAAGATAAAGACGGTAAATATATATATAAAGTTATATATAATATACCTTTTAACAGTAATATTGAAAAAAGTTATTTACAATATAGGCTTTGGTCTCCCACCTCACAAGATGCTAGTAAGAATACGGGCGGATATGTTCTAAATATTAAACAGACTAAATGCTATAGAGAGAACGGTAATAGTTTTAACGATACTTTTGATGATCGGGGACAAGTGCAATATATAATAGTACCGGCTTCAGAAGATCCAAATTCTAAAGATTCCAACGGCAATCCTATTAAATCTTATTCAGCCACCGGAATTAACGTTGATAGTGATGGTAAAGCTACCCCCCCTATTACAGCAAACAAAGCGGGTTATATATGGATGAAAATTCTAAATGATCCGAAGGATTATAAAGACAGTGATGGTAGCTATAAAGTGCATTTCTCAACATCCTTAAAAGTAGGAAGTTTTACTATTAAAGTAATGGAGCCATTACTTCAGTTATTTAAAACTAAAGTTCAAGGGGCTGCTACTTCTATTTTTAAAAATATGGTATGTTATAAAGCCACTGATAATTCATCCTGTACTAACTTTTTTACCTATATTAAAGCAATTTTGATTCTGTATGTGATGACTTACGGAGCAATGTTCTTGCTCGGCTTTGCTAAGATAAACCAAAAAGAGCTAGTAATCAGAATAGCAAAAATCGGAATAGTTAGCGGACTTATGAACGGTAATACTTTTGAGTTTTTCAATAATTACCTTTTTGATGCAATTACCGGTTTTTCAGACTCAATTATTGCTAATATGAGTGGGTATAGCTTGTTTACTTCTACTAATACTATTTCTAATCCTTTTATGTTTTTAGATGCAGTAATGAGTAAAATATTTTTTAGTCAAACATTTATTGCTCAATTACTTGCACTTCTTTCTCTTGGGCTTAGCGGTATTATATATTTTATAATTACTTTTATTGCGGTCGGTATAGTAATTATTACGGCACTTAGAGCTATTGCCGTTTATATTATGGCATTTATGGCAACTTGTATATTAATCGGTATAGCTCCTTTATTTATTAGTTTCTTATTATTTGATTTTACTAGGTATTTATTTGATAATTGGGTGAGGTTTACGATCCGCTATATGGTAGAACCGGTAGTTATGATGGCAGGTATTATAGTACTAACACAACTAT
>NZ_CBCDJS010000010.1:0-20329 GCF_965035265.1 Rickettsia sp. | reverse complement strand
GACGGAGCAAATTCAAAAGTGAGGTCTCATTATTTTGCTAATGAAATAGAAAAACCTTATCAAACCGCTCTTACATTTAATATTAAGCATGAAAAGCCGCATGAAAATTGTGCTATGGAGCATTTCCTGCCGCTTGGTCCTTTTGCTTTATTGCCTTTGAAAGATCAAAATAGCTCTTCCGTAATATGGTCAACTTCCGCTAGCCAAGCATCCTTAATTCTAGACTTACCTATAGAAGAAGTCAGATTTTTAACTCAAAGAAATGCCGGTAATTCATTAGGTAAAATTACGATTGATAGCGAAATGAGTAGCTTCCCGTTAAAAGCTCGTATGGCAAATAGATATTTTCATAATAAAATGGCGCTTATTGCCGATACTGCTCACACAGTACATCCACTGGCGGGGCAGGGACTTAATCAGGGCATAAAGGATATAGAGACTTTGAGTATAATTGTTAGTAATAATGGTACATTACAAGAATATCAAAAGCTAAGGCAAGATGATAATTTTATTATGTATAAGCTGACGGATGAGTTAAATAATATTTTTTCACATTATTCAAAAAATTTAAGATGTATAAGGCAAATAGGATTTAAAGCAATAAATAATCTTAAACCTATTAAAAACTTGATTACTAGCTATGCGATGGGGAAGAGGTGAGTATACTCGGTGAATTTCAAAAATTGGCTACGTCATTCTACAAGATCTACGGTGCTCACGTATTAAGTATACGCTCCGCTCCTCGCCTTGTGAACCCCTTGCTCTTTTTGAAATTGACCTTCGTCTACCGACTCTTCATTTACTCGGAGTATATTCCGATGTCATTCCTAGCTAAAAGCGGGAATCCAGTAATTAAGAATCGATAAAAGCATTGTTTGTTATATTTTTTAAAAGATGGATTCCTGCTTTTGCGGGAATGACATAGAATGTGGAATAACATAGAACGTAATTTTATGAGATATGTATTAGTAAAGAAAATTTAAGTAATAAATCATCTATTAATACTCCTGAAGAAGGAATAAGAAATGCCAATGAGAGTAATGCTAATCAGCCAGATATATCTCAAAAATCTGAAACGCTTGAACCTCCTAAAAAATCTAAGCAGGAGTCTCAAGATACTCGAAGAGTATTAAAGGATGACAAGGGGCTAAAAGCCGGTCGAATAGCAAGAGTTCTTGCTGCAGCAGGTATGGTAATAGCTTCAGCATTCAGCAACCCTATAAAAGCTGTGGAAAACATACCTAAGCTAGCTGCTCCACTTGATAACTTATCTGCTGGCGGGGTAATTAAAGAAAAAGGGGTAGCTCCTCCTAACATAATTGATAGAGGATTAGATAAATTGCTTAAACCCATTCCGGGAGGAGCAACTATATCAAAAGCGATACAAAAAACCTATAAAACTATGGGTACTAGACCGGTAGCATTAGGAATAAAACTTGCCGGTATCGCAGTTTCATTAGCCTTTCCTGTTGTAAGTATTCCTGTAGTTCTTGCTATTGCTGGTGTATCGCTAGCTGCTACTGCATATAATGTCGGAAAAGAAACATTAGAAGTAAGGGGTGAAAAACTTCGGAATGCTGAAAAAAAATCATTAGAAAACATAAAAGAGTCTAAACAAACGCAGCGTAAATTATTAGAAAATAAGGCTCAAGAAATTACAGGTAAAAGTTCTCCTGACTTAGAGAAGTTTTTATTTCACAAGGGCAGTGAAATGTATAGAAAGCCGTCTGAAGAACCGCCTGAAAAGCCTTTTACTAATACTTATTTTAAAGAATTTACGAAAGTGTGCCGAGATAGTGTGTCCGGATTTGTTTCTACATTAGCTGGAGCTGCGGCTGTCGCCCATCCTGTCGGGTGGGTTGCAGCAGGTGCTACCATGGTTGCTAATTTTTTAGGTGAAACAGATAATAAACTTGTTCGGATGGAGCAAAAAAAAGATGCAATAAACCAAATAAATGAGTTAAAAGCTTTTGCACCGGATTATACTGATCCAAAAAAGTTACCTGAACTAGAGAGCGTCAACAAAAAATAAATACTGCAACATTAGAAGAATTTTTAGAAAAAACTCCTAATATTGATAAATTAAATCAAATTCAGCTTGAAGCAGCATTTGCAACAAAGCAAAAAGAAGTAGAAGCAAGACAGGAATTTGAAGTACCAGCGGAAAAAACTAGAGCCCAAAAATTGGTTTCAGGAGTAAAAGAGTGGGCGGGATATGTTGCCGACTCACAGTTTAGTGATTTAAAAGCTCTGCATTCTAAGAAAGATGAGAAAGTTCAAGATACAGAGGTTTTAAAAAAGCAAAATTCTCCTAGCCCTGTTCAAAGTAAAGTACAAGAACAAGTGCATGATATGCAGGAAAGTTTAACGCACGGTAAGGTTACTTCTCGCAGTAATAATATATCGCCACTACCAACAGGAAGAAGTGCATCTAAGAAACAAGAATCTTCAAGAGGAGTTTAGTTGTTAGTTAAGGTTTATAATAGTGTAATAGATTATATCTTGCCGCAGAGATGTTTAGGATGCTCAGAAATATTAAATAGTAACGGTGAATTTTGTAGTGATTGTTGGAAGAAGTTAGAGTTTATAGCAAGACCTTATTGTAGTATATGTGGACAAAGATTTAGTATAAAAGTCTTAGATAACTGCATTTGTGGACGTTGTTATAGCAGCAAGCCTAATTATGATTTGGCTCGTAGCTTATTTAAATTTAATGAATATAGTAAAAAAATAGTTCATCAGTTTAAATATCAAGATAAAACAATATTTGCTAAAACTTTTGCTAAGCTTTTATATAACAGATATCATGAAGATATAAACGATACTGATCTAATCATATCTGTACCGATGAATAGGTTTAAAAGGTTACTGCGAATGTATAACCCCGCTCATATTTTAGCTATGGATATTGCAAAAATTACAAATAAAGCTTTAAAGGCTGATATTTTAATTAAAGCAAAATGGACAAAGTCTCAGACCTTTTTATCAAGAAGACAACGAAAGAATAATATAAGCGGTAGTATCAAATTTAACACAAAATATAATATTGTAGATAAAAGAATTTTATTAATAGATGATGTTATTACTACAGGAGTTTCAATAAATGAATGTGCTAAAATTTTACGACAAGCGGAGGCGTTGTCGGTATATGTGATGAGTGTTGCGATGACTTAGAACGTCATTGCGAGGAGCGAAGCGACGCGGCAATCTCGTTAAGTATCCTGAGATTGCCACGTCGAGGCTCCTCGCAATGACGAAACGCCTACGTTCGCTTAGCTTATGACGATTAAATAAAACCATCAGGAGTGAAGTAACTTATGCAAAATGAAATAAAAAAAGTTTGTGTTATCGGCTCAGGAGTTATGGGGTCAGGGATTGCTGCTTTAATTGCTAATTCGTCTAACAAAGTTGTATTGTTGGATATTGCAGCTAAAGATTCTGATGATCCTAATAAAATCGTCAAAACCGCTAAAGAAAATTTGCATAAACAAAAACCTCCTCCTTTATCTTTTTCTGATAAAGAAAATTTCATTACTATCGGTAATTTAGAGCATGATTTAGATTTAATTAAAGAATGTGATTTAGTTATTGAAGTTATTGTTGAGAAGCTGGAAATAAAACATCAATTATATAATAAAATTATTCCTTATCTTAAAGAAGATGCAATTATTGCTTCTAATACCTCTACATTACCGCTTAAAAGACTTAAAGAGAATTTGCCGGATAATATCAAATCTAGATTCGTTATTACGCATTTCTTCAATCCTCCCAGATATATGGAGCTGCTGGAGTTAATTATTGACCCTACAGTAAAGCCTGAAGCCATAGAAAGAGTATCAGGGTTCTTAAGCGAAACGCTTGGTAAGACCATAGTAAAATGTAATGACACTCCGGGCTTTATAGCGAATAGAGTAGGATGTTTTTTACTTGAATTAGTTGTAAGAAAAGCTATAAAAGAGCAGCTTGATTTTGTTACCATAGATAAAATAATTACCTCATGTCTTGGACTACCGAGTACTGGAATTTTCGGTTTATATGATCTGATCGGGCATGATGTAATGAAACTAATATCTAGCTCACTGCTTGCTTCTCTTCCTTCAAATGATGCGTATCATAAAATATATATAAATACACCTGTTCTTGATAAGATGATTGAGCAGAAATTAATCGGGCGTAAAGGTGACGGTGGATTTTATCGCATGTCAGTATCAAACGGTAAAAAAATTAAAGAAGTTATCAATATAAGTGATTTATCATATAGCCCTGTTCAAAAAATAGATGTTGAATTTAACAATCTTGATGAGCTTCTTGTAAGTGATTCAGTTTATGGCAAGTTTTTTAGTGAGATTATCACGGAATTTTATATTTATTTAGCAAGCTTAGTACCATCTGTAACCGATAATATTTATGATATAGATGCTGCTATGAAACTTGGTTATAGCTGGAAATACGGTCCTTTTGAATTATTGACTATAGCGGCTAAAGATGGTTGGGACTTAGTAATTAAAAATGCCAGTTTAATGTATATATCACTCCCACCGTATTTAGCCAATAAAGAATATCAAAAAATCGATAAACAAAAATTTAATGCTCATAAAGATATTTTAAAAGAAAGTCAGATAGTATTAGAAAACGATTCTGCAAAGCTAATAAATTATCATGAAAATTTCATTTTCGTTATTACTACCAAGATGAATTGTTTAAATCATAACGTGTTTTACTTACTTCAAGAAGCAGCAAGTAAAGCTGAAAATGATGGTAAAAATCTTTATATTTATTCGCAAGGAAATAATTTTTCTGCTGGTGCAGATTTAAAGCTTCTTCTTTCCTATATTGAAGAAGGCAATTTTCATGATCTAGAAAATTTATTGAAGCTAGGGCAACAAACTATGTTGCACTTAAAATATTCGGGAGTTCATATTGTTAGTTGTGCCAAAGGGGTAGCACTTGGAGGAGGGTGTGAGCTGCTATTGCACTCAAGCTTTATTACAGCAAATCAGGAACTGAGTGCTGGACTCGTAGAGCTTGGTGTTGGTTTAATACCTGGGTGGGGCGGTGTTACTGAAATGTTCGCTCGAAGTAATGGTGATAAAACTAAACTAATTAGAAATATCAGAAATATTTTAGAGCAGAATAAATCAAGTTCAGCCGATTATTTTAAAGCAGATTATGATGTAGAGAATATGCAAATAAATATGAACAAGAATTACATTTTAGAAGAAGCTTTAGAACTAAATCTAGCTAAAAAAATAGTGCCGATCCCGCATAAAATTACTTTGCCTAAAGTAATTTTAGCAAATGAAATAGATACATCAAAATATAATGATCTACAAAATAAAGTACTTAGCAAATTCCAAAATATTATTGATAAACATTCTGAAACAAATGAAGAAGAATTACTTACCTATGAGCGGGAAATATTTTTAGAACTCGCAAAAGATCCAAAAACTATAGAGAAGCTGAAAGTGTTTTAGGACTCAAGAGTAAAAACTTTTAATTTTAATAAAAAGCTATTGAGTAATATATCACATATGATATATTACCTATATGAAAAAATGGACTATAACATTTATAAATAAAACTGCAGAAAAAGAGGTGAAAAAACTTAGTTATAATCTGCAAGCTGATTTTTTATACGTATGTGAATTGCTGATTGAGTTTAGTCCATATAACGTAGGGATGCCGCATACAAAAAATATAGAGGGTAAATTTGGGAGCTAAGATTACGCGGTAAAGATAATATAGCACGATCAATATATTATTTAGCTAAAGACAAGCAAATAGTAATATTGCATAGCTTTATCAAAAAAACGGAAAAAACTCCTAAAACTGCTATTTTAATAGCTAAAACTAGATTGAAGGAAGATTTTAATGAAAAACTTTGATGAATTTAAAAAAGAGTTATTATTGAACTCTGAAGTAGCGAAAGCTTATGAAGAAAAAAAATAGAATTTGAGATAGCAAAGGCTTTAATAAAAGCACGTCTTGCATCACATATGACTCAAGCTGATGTTGCTAAAAAAATGTCTACCTCTCAGGCTCAAATAGCAAGAATGGAAAGCGGACATCATCTCCCAAATTTTTTAAGTCTTCAAAAATATGCTAAAGCGGTAAAACAAGAAATTAATTTATTAATTACTCCATAGCTTGCGTATTTTTATATGCTGTGCAGGTTTGTCTTTAAATTTGTTTTGGTCTAAAGTTTTCTGAAATACGCTGATTATAAACATTTTTAAAGGAGAATTTAGACTATGTTTGAGATTCTAAAAGTAATCTAACTCATAAGAAAGATCAATTTTATACAATTCATAAACAGCATTATATATATAATTAATATCGAATTCATTATAGTGTTGTTCTGATAAATTCGTCACTTTATAATATATACCGAATTTAAACTCAGTATCTTCAGTTATTTTTAAAGCTTCATAATAACATTCTTGTGCTTTTAGTATGAGATCGCTTGTAGCGTAACAATCTCCTTTAATATCTTCAATATAAGCACTATTAGGATAAATTTCGTCTAATTTTTGAAAACATTTTTCCATTTCAGGTAAATTTTTTATTGCTGTAAAACAATGCAATGCTTCTAAATATTTATTATAATTATTATATAATATCTTACCTATTTTATTATAAACTACAGTTAATTTCTTATCAAAAGCTAACGCATTAACATATTGTAACAGAGCATTAATATAATA
Organism: Rickettsia sp.; assembly: GCF_965035265.1. NCBI lineage: Bacteria > Pseudomonadati > Pseudomonadota > Alphaproteobacteria > Rickettsiales > Rickettsiaceae > Rickettsia > Rickettsia sp. The sequence continues at coordinate 13,625 of NZ_CBCDJS010000010.1, read as the reverse complement.
GCCTGCTTCCTCATATGTTAACCCGTCTTCATATAGTTCGGTTGCATTAGGCATATTATACTATTCTACTCCACAATAATACTGCCTATAACACCGCGGTAATAAGTCCCGGGGTCATACATAGCTTCGCTATAAATGGCAGGAGTAGAGAATATGCCTTTATTAACCACTTTGATTTTATATTGATAGGTCATTTTTTGATCAGAAATAGTACCGAAAATCATGACTCTATCGTCACGATTATTTACATATATCGGTTTCCATATCATTACTTCTTGCGTGCGTTCTAATATATTTACGTTATTGTTATCCGGTAAAAGCTCAAAACCTGCCGGTAATAAGTCAAGTATCACCATATTGCTAAGAAGTTTATTACTACCTGATCGCATAGTGATTTCTACCGTAATATTATCACCTAATTTTGCTTTGCTGACTTCTTTATTATCCTCATCAAGATATTTTTTGGTTATTTCTACGCCTTTAATGATTTCTTTATTTTCTTTTAAAACTTTGTCATAACCTGAAGTTAGAAGCTGATAGAAAAAGCCGTTACTTGAGGATGTTAAGTCGATATCCTTATTTTCTACTGACAGCTCAGCAATCATCACTTTATCTCCTTTTAAAGTAGCTTCTTTATCTGTAGAGGTAGCCTCATCTACATTATTTATCTTATCAGCATAGGCAAGGCTTGCCATAATTGCGTAACTTGCCGACAGGCTATTATAGTTGTCTTTAGCAAAAAGAGCGATATCCTGTACAATTTTCTGATCAAAGTTTTTTAATCTTTCAGGGAAATGTGTAGAAATTAAGTATAAATACTGACTATATTTTATTAGAGGATTATAATATTGATAGTCTGTTTTCGATATCGGTTTATTTAGAGTAAATTTATCTAATAATTTATCTGCCTCTTCATTCATTTGGAGCATTTTATAGCTAGCTGCTAAATAAACGCTAGTTAAATCATCCTGCCACGTATTTTTATGGTACTCGTCTAAATATTTTAAAATATTTGCAATATAGCTTGTAGTAATAACGCTATTTTTCGTCAGGATATAAACCGCATATGCCTTTTCTCTTGCTTCGTCTAAGGAGTTTATTGATCTATTCGCCATATTCTCTAAGTAGTAAATACCTTGATTAAAAATATCGCTTGGAACGGCTAAATATCTAGTTGCTCCCTCGCTTAAGAAATGCACAGTGTAGACTGAAATAAAAGGATCAGAATCGTCGTTAAAGTTATTCCAATATCTAAATCCACCGTCATAATTTTGACGTTCCGATAAAGTTTGAAATATTTTCGACAAAGATTCATCCATTTTTTTACGGTCGGTTTTAAGAATCTGAACTAGCTCTTGTTCATTATATAATAAAACATTAGCAAAATTTTGACTTACTAATTGCTCAGTGCAGCCATAAGGATAATTATCTAGGAAATCTTTAAAACCGGAAATAATAGCAAGCGGCGATTTAGAAGCGGAAATTTGCAGTTTAGCAAACTGCGGATATAAATCTCGCAAGATTTTTAAGTTAGCTTTATTGCCTGTAATAAAGCCCGTATCAACTGTTGTGACGCTCGGAATAGCAGGGCGAACGCTCGTAGTACTAGTTAATTCTGAGCTATGCACTACTGCCATAGATATTATACCCGGCTTTAAATGATTTATAGAAGCCACAACCTTTAAATCTGCCGAACCGAGTTTATCAGTCGCTATTAATTTAACATTAATAGTAGCTTCTTTGCCTTCATCTATCTGTATTTCGGTAGGGTAGTCTAATATTTTAAGCCCTTCGCTTGTTTCGATGTTTACGAAAACTTGAGCATTTCCTGAATCTTTTAGATTATTTAAGATTGTTACCGGTACTGTAAACTCATCACTTGGAGCTACAAATAAAGGTAAATTTGGATTGATAATAAGATCGGATTGGACTAATAAATCAGCTTTAGAAGTTCCTATAGCGTTAAGGCTTGAGGCTACCCCTATGACTCTTAAAGTGCCGTTAAAATAGCTTGGAATATCAAATGTGATTTCTCGCACGTCTTGATCTGCTTCTAAAATTCCTGACCAAAATGCTACTGGAGGCTGAGTTTTTCTTTTAAACGGATTAAGATTTCGAGCGACATTTATAAAACCGTCACCTGGAGGTGCTGCCATATAAGCCTTCATTAATAAAGGACGCTCAGGTAATATTAAATCCATGATTTGTGATGTTCGGACTTCTAAGGCTTTATCATTAATGAAGTAATTAAGTGGATCGGGAGTTTGATAACCTGCAAATGATAATATCCCTTCATCAACAGCAAATATTATGATTTTACCAGGGTTTGCAGTGCGATAATTAATTGTTAATTTTTCACCTGATTTGATTTTTGCAGGAAGCGTTAACTCAATATCTTGTTTATGTTTATAAATGCCCGCAGTAAACGGCACAACCGCATAACTAAACGGTGACATAAAGATTTCCGTCGCTTCTATGTCTCTTATAAATTGTATATTGACATATCCTTTACCTTCAAAGCCATCAGGTATTTTTATTTCTTGAATACTATTATTTTCGTCAGTTTTAAACCATTCAAAATTATGTACTTTATCTGTTTCGATAGTAATTAACCCATAACCTGTATAAGGAGTTATAACATTTAAAAGAATAGTATCGCCGGCTTTATAATCGTCTTTATCAAGCTTAACTTTTAAGTTAGCTTTGTCTGTTAAATTAGCTGTAACATTTCCTTCACCTATTACCGAAAATTCAGCTTGGGCAAAGATTGTATCTTCTTTATCGGTTAAGTAAATAACGTAATCGCCTGCTTCTTTAGTAGGCACTTTATAAATATAACTTTCTATAGCCGTAATATTAACCTTGTCCGAAGATATATTAGTCTCAATAGGTACCGACTTATAAGAATAACTACCGCTACTATCTGCTACTAAGTTATTTACGTAATTAATCTTTTTTAAGTTAAGCGTTAAATCAGGTGCAGCTACTTTTTCTGCTTTATTTGATATGGCTATGAATTCTATTGCTGAAGCCGTTTTCTTCTTAATATATTTTAAATCACTATCGCTTCTAAACCCTATAATATAAGGCAGAGGTGAAACTATAAGCGATTTGCTTGCATTTACGCTTCTTCCTGAATCAGGCTCAAATCCTTCCGCTGAAAATGTTAGATTAAAAGTAGCGTTATAATATTTCTCAAGGTTAAGGTCAAAGTTTGCCGTACCTGTAGAGTCGGTAGTAATCTCTCCTAAACGCTCATTAAAAAACTCTTTATTTCCTTTGCTGCTATAAAATTTATAGTCTTTAAAGCTAGGTACAAAAAACTCGGTAGGTCTAATATCAATAAAGCCGCTGACTTTTCTATTTTCTGCAGGAGTGCCATAAAGATTTATAAGATTAACATTTGCTTTAAGGTCTTTTGGATTCGTCCATAGTTCATCTTGTAAATTATTGAAATTTACGCTTATTTTCATGCGGTCAGGCTGAAAATCACCAACTCTTACCGATAAACTATTAAGATAATTATTACTGCCTTTATCGCCTATTAAATATAGGCTCATATTATATAAACCGGTTAAGGAATCATCAAGCGTAGCGAATAAATATTCGCTAAACCCTTCCGCATTTAGAGTTATTTTACTTTTATCTATTACTTTCCCGCGAGGATTGGTTATTTGTATTTCTAAAGGTAAGCCGTCTAATTTTCCTTGCCAATCTGTTTGTTTAAGCATAATGCCTATGTGACCTTGCTCGCTTGGTCTATAGATAGCACGGTCGGAAAATAAATAAGCTTTTAACCCTTGATCAGAACTGACTGCTCCTGATACGTTAAAGCGTGAATAATTAACCTGCCTATCAACTCTACTATAGGGCATAAACGAAAAATCATCATTTGTCGTTAATATGTAAGCCACTGGAGTTTTTTCTTTTGTAAAATCACGTATATTTGATAAAACGGCATGCCCCTGGCTATCGGTTTTGCTGCTGACGAGTACCTCACCGTTAAGCCCTATGATATCTACTTTAACTCCGCCGGCCGTTTTACCGTTACTGATATAAGAAACAAATATATGATGCGTTCCGCTTTTATCGGTTTTTACTATAAAACCAAGATCAGTTACTAAAATTAATCTTTTATCTTGAGAAATTATGTTATCAGATTGATCTTTAGCATAAACTTTTGCTAAAAATAACCCCTTAGAATAGTTACCTGAGTCTTCTAAATTAAAATATTTGCTAAAATCTAAATCGGTGTAATTAGGTAAATTTAAATTTTGTGAATTAACTATTACTTCCTCTTGAAATACTTCAGAAATATTATACTCATTAAAAGAATATTCATTTATGAAAGTCGGGTTTTGGAAAATATTATATCTATTTGTTTGGCTGATTAAGTGATTAACTTCTTGCTGGTTAATCTTATCGATTTCTACATATAGTTTATCTATACCAAGTGAATATACGGGAAGCTTTTTCTCGCCGGCTAATGAAAGAATAGAGCCGTCAGACATTAGCTTAACTTCTTTAGTATTATCCGGTATTTGTACTATTTGAGAGTAATCTGAGCCTAGTGTTAAATTATCCGATGTTTTAACGCCTTTATTTACTTTAACAAGCAAAGTTCTTGTAGGGGGCGTATCTACTTTAAAACTATGCATAGTAGTAATGCTTGGGACGGAAGGTAAAAACTCAAAATTTATTTTTTCACTCGATTTAAGGATATCATCGGTTATTTCTTTAGGGCTTTGCCATTTGTAGTTTTTTTTGCCTGCAATTCCTAAGAAAGCCGGTTTGTCTTGCGGTAATAAAAATAACTCTAAATGTTTTTTTACCTCTTCGCTAGACACTGGTGTATTTGTAGTAATTATAATTATTTGTTCAGGTTTCAGTTTGTCGTCTTTAACAATTGTAGCAGTACTATTAGTGATTTTTAAATATGATGATAGGCTTGGAATTAATACGTTTTCTTTATAAGAATATCTTGGGTTATTTGATGTCTTTTGAACTTCAACATTTTTTTGAGCAAAATTCTCTCCGCCGTATAGAGGTTTAACACCGTCTTTTATAATTATGGAAACTGTATCTTCTTTATCTTTCAGCGGTGGTATATTAGTAATAACCGTAGCTTCCGTGTTATCTGTGTTAAATTTGATAGAAAACGATAATTTTTCTTTAGTTGAGGCTCTTATAAACTCTATTCTTTCCTCTAGAGTCTTAGGATCGATAGGGTAGTTAAAAGCTATTTTAGTTTGAACAAATTTTTTGGAAATATCGATATTATCCTGTAGATAATTCATTTCTTTAATAATAGGAAGTAACGGCATAGTTGTAAAACTTATATTGTTACTTTTAAAACCGATAAAATGAGGAAATATATAATCTTCGATAGTAACCTTATAAGTTTGATGAGCTGCAAAATTGTTTTCCGGAGTAAAATTTATATTATATCCCCAACCAAACCGCCATTCACCTTTAAGATCAGGTGAAATAGATATGTAATCATTCATCCTTTTTCCGCTAAGCCCTAGCTCTCTTTGTGGCTTTGTACACCATTCTTTAATCCTAGCATCGCAAAGGTCAATATTTAACGAATTCTTACCTGCTAACAGATTTTCATTAGTTAATTTAAAATATAAAGGTATTTTTTCGTTAAAACTGGCAGCAATTACTTGTAAATTTATTAAACATAAGAAAATTATGAATATAAATTTGCGGAAAATATTTTTCATACCTATAGCTTATAATTTTTGTTAACTTCAATTATATATAAATAAAATTAAGTAAAGCAATGAATAAGGATATTTTTTTTTCAATATTTAACAAAATTTTTTTTATTATTTGGTCAGGAGTATATCTATGAAATTATCATAATACTCGGATTTACTATATTTAGGAGGCAACTATTTGCACGAGCTATTTGTGTATTACTTTTCACTACAATTTTAAATATATTGCTAAAATATACATTTGAAATACCTTTAAATCCTGCTCTAAACATTAAAGGTTTTGCCTTCCCTAGTGGTCATATGAGCAGTGGCGTAGTATTTTACGGTTGGTTTTTTGCGAATATTAGACATTTCTTATTAAGAATGATAATAGTAGTGATTTTAACCGGTATTGGATTTTCGCTGATTTATAAGGGCTATCATTATCCGGTTGATATTATTGCATCTATAACAATTGGAATAATGGTTATTGCTTTTGTATATAGTTTAACCAAAGAGGATATTGTTCAAAAATATCCTTTTATGCTTGGAACGTTTTTATGGGTATTAACTGTGCCGATGGTAGCTTATCTTAAAATTATTGATGCGAATTGTCTTGCTTGGGTATGGACGGTATTTTGGGGATTACTCGGTTTTACTATTTCTTGGGGGTTATTTTATAAATATTTGGGACTACCTCAATCAAAATTAAATTATTTCGTCAACTTAGTTATAATTGTCATTTTAATAGCGTTGATTGAATATATTAATTATTTCTTCAAACAATATTTGGGATATAAATTTTATTTAACTTGGTTCTTAATAGGCTTTAGTTTCCCACTATCGGTAAGGTTATGCCATATTCACGTACGATCAACGCATTAGTATATGAAGCAGGTTAAGTTGCACTTCATTTCTTTACTTATCGCATTAGGTGAAATTTTCTATTGACTTTTATATAAAACAGTATAAGTTTCCTTACAATTTAATTTTTTATAAAGATATTTATGCGTGGTTACGAGAAAGCACAAACAAGTTTAAATAGAGAACAAAAAGAAGCTATAGGATTATTATCTATAGGTACATTTCTTGAATATTTTGACCTTATGCTATATGTACATATGGCAGTGTTTTTAAACGAATTATTTTATCCAAAGGCTGATGCACATGTTGCAGCACTTTATACAGCCGTTGCTTTTTGCTCAACATATTTATTAAGACCATTCGGAGCCTTAATATTTGGATGGATAGGTGATAATATAGGTAGAAAAAGCACAGTAGTTATAACTACTACTTTGATGTCTATTTCTTGTGTTGCTATGGCTACTTTCCCTACATATGCACAAGTAGGAGCTAGTGCTGCTTGGGTAGTAACTATATGTCGTATTGTGCAAGGTATGTCCTCTATGGGAGAAATGATAGGAGCAGAACTGTATGTTACTGAAATAACAAAACCTCCTATACAATACCCTGCTGTTGCATTGATTACAATTTCTTCTAGTTTGGGAGGGTTTGTTGCATTAGGTATTGCAAGCTTCACTACCACTCAAGGTTTTAATTGGCGTATTGCTTTTTGGATTGGAGCTATTATAGCAATTGTCGGAGCTGTTGCTAGAACCCGCCTTAGAGAAACAGCAGAATTTGTTGATGCAAAACGACAATTAAAAAAATCCTTAGAACCGGCTTCAGAAAAAGTTGACATTAAAAAGCTGGAAGATAACCCTATATGGAAAGAAAAAGTTAACCAAAAAACTTCTTTAGCATTATTTTTAATACAATGTGCATGGCCAGTATGTTTTTATATTATTTATTTTCATTGTGCCACTATACTTAAAAATTCTTTTCACTTTACTTCAGAACAGATAATTCATCACAATCTTATTGTTTCAATCTTTCAGGTATTAGGAGCTATCATTTGGACATACCTCAGTTATTATATATATCCTTTAACTCTTATTAAATTTAAAACAGTGATATTTACCTTTACTATTTTAATTTTTCCATATTTACTAAATAACATAAGCTTGTCTTCTGATTTAATGATTATTCAAATTATTCTTATTATATTTTCGCTTTCTTGTTCTTCTGGTATGGCTATTTTTTATAAACACTTTTCTGTATTTAAGCGCTTTACATATGCTAGTTTTATGTATGCTCTATCACGAGCTTTTATATCTATTATTACCTCATTTGGACTTGTTTATTTTATGAAGTATTTTGGCAATTGGGGAATCCTAATTATCACTATTCCTGTAGTTATAGGGTTTATGTGGGGAATATTCCATTTCCAAAACTTAGAACAGGCTATTGGTAATTTTCCTAAAAAGAAAAAATATCTTGTTCTTGAACCACAGGAGGAATAATTGCTAGATTTTGATAACATAAATTAATTATATGCTGTGTAATTTTTGGTATTTCTAGATGTACACTGAAAGTTGTAAAGCTTATTAAAGTCTCTTCAATAATCTTCTTTGCTTTCTCAGGTGATTTAACTCCTAATGTTTGTATATTATGGATTCGATCAAATAATTTTATAAGAGCGGTATCATATTGTTTTTGTTTGACTAGTAAATTTAAGCTTTCTTCTGCACTGATTTTTCCATAAGGTTTGATTCTAGTTAAACCCTCTACGTGTTTTGCTATCTCTTTATCAAAAATTTCGTTTATCATTTCTTCAGTTAAATCAGTATCCTCGATTGTATCATGTAATAAAGCAGCATTTATCATAATAGAAGTATAAAGCTTAGGAGCTTCTTCGGCTACAAACTCAGCAAGCATAATAGCCACTTCAATCGGGTGAGAATAGTAAGGATCGCCGGATTGACGCATTTGTGAACCGTGATATTTACGAGCATAGAAAATGCCTTTTTTAACTTCCTCTATATCAACAGGATTTTTTACTTTAATGTTTAAATATTCGATTTTGTCTAATAGTTTCTTAGCATAAACGCAAATTTCAAACTTTTCTTTCCAAGAGCTTAAATCTTTCATAAAAGTTATTTTATTTATATTAATAATAGTTGATTATGATTATAGTAAAAATTAAAAAATTGCAATAACAAATAGTTTTTTAACTTTAAATATATTAATAACTTCTAGTTATATTGTATTTAAACAACTTCATTCTGTTTTATTAGTTGCTTTAGCTTCTTGTTCTTGTTGTAATTTATACTCTGCTGCTTTTTCTTCTACGTAATTTAAAAAGAAATAAGTAAAAGTTAAAAAACTAGTTAAAACTATTCCAAGAGTTATTAATATTAATTTAAGTTCTTTCCTTGCATTCAGAGCTTTTAATCGCTTTTCTTCCTCTTCATCAATATAAGACTCAGAGGTTAAAATTTGTTCTTCGTTATTTTCCATGTTTTAACTCTTAAAAATTAGCTTATATATGAATGATAGAGTTTAATTATCACTTAGGAAAAGTAAGCTATAGAAATAATTAAAATAAGTCAACAATTTAAATTGTTGATTGTAATTTTTTATTACTCCAAGTCCGTAATAACCGTCATATTTTGGTCGCCTATCATTTCTACATTAATACCACCGATAATTATATTAGGCATACCGCTTACCATAACATGATCATCTTCTGCAAGGGCTTTAAGCCCTTCTTTTATAATATTAAGTTCTTCTTTAGTAGCTAAATTATATTTTAAAACCGTTGATTCTGCTTCTTCAAGAGAGCGATAAAATTGTAGTTTTTCATTTTTTGTTTTTGATAAAGAATCATGGTATTGACAATCTAAAACTTTTAATCCTGCGTTCTTATAAAGCTCTCCTAATTTCATGCCTAAATTAAAGTCTTTATTAAAATACTGATTAACTTTAAGCGATAAAGCAGTTAGTTGATTTAAAGCCGGGTTTTCAGGATAACAAAATTTTTGGCTTGATATAGGCTCTTGTAGCACAATAATTCCCGTTTCTAATTTGAGAACGTTTTTAACGGTATTTAGTACGGATTGACGCTCAGTTAAGTGAGCGAACAAAAATCTAGCAAAAACTAGGTCAATTTTATTATTTAAATCCAAAGAATCAATATTTTTTACAGAAATTACATGGAATTCTATATTATTTACTCCTGCTTCTTGAGCGGACTTTTGAGCTATTTCTATTTGTTGTGTACTGTTATCTATCGCAATAACCGTGCCTTGAGGCATAACTTGTTTTGCTAGCCAAATAGCCATTTGCCCTGTACCGCATCCTAATTCTAAAATTTTCATTCCCGACTTCAAACCCATTTTTAATAAAAACTTACAGCTTGAATCATTGATTATCTGATTTAGTATATTAAGACACTCTTCTCCTTTTTTCCTACTTCTAAATAGTAGCTGTCTTCTGAATTTTTCATATTCTTTACCATTAATTTAAGTTTTGTTCACGAAGCCTAAAAGTAGTAAAATTATTATATATAAATATATTATTAGTCTAGATTAAAATGAACTAGTACCTAATTTAGATTAGTATTCTAAAGTTAAGAAGTGTTTAATTTATCAATCATTGGTAAATCAAACTTGTCACGAAAATTGATAATGATCTATTGGCTAACTCTTAATATACAAAAAACTAAATAAATCTCATATTCAAAGGTTGGTTAGAGAAATTAAAGAATTTTTAGGTAATAATAAAAAGTAACTTGTGGCTAATATATAGCTGAATGAGTCTTCGGTGTTAATGCCACTACTAATGTCATATTTAGCTCGTGCCATCTGTAAGTATAATGTTACGCTGTTTATAACCGCTAAAGGTAGAAACAATATCCGTAGAAAATTCAGGACCACCCTTAGAGTCATAAGATATTTCAGGCAGGAATTGCACCTCGGCAAAGAAAATCATATGTAAGAAAGAATTATTTAAGATGGATTATTAGATAAAGCTATTGAATAGTATTTGCTAACCTAACATTAAAACCCAAAAAGCTTGACTTTATGCTGCGTCCGCCGTTTGATATTTTTGTAGAAATACCGAAAAATGAAGAATGGCGCACCCGAGAGGAGTCGAACCCCTAACCTTATGATCCGTAGTCATATACTCTATCCAATTGAGCTACGGGTGCTAAGCTTGAAGTACTTAATTTCTAAGCCTTATTTCTTGTTGCTAACATACGAAGAAGCATATATAAAAGCGTAGCATTTGTCAAGAAACATAGAGTGTTCTTATATTTCTCTAAATAATAAAATATAAAAAAAATACAATTAATAGTTGAATTATTATATTAGATATTGTATATAGAGGTTTATAAATTAACATGAGAAAAAAATGAATAAAATAAAATTAATTATAGTTTACTTATTTTGTATTAATTTGACTGCACAAGCAGACAATATATCGGAAATCGCTAAAAAAAATTTAGAGGTAATTAACTCTTTAAATGTTGAAGAAAAATGGCAAAAAGGTAATATAATAAATTGTAAGTCGGGTGAAACTTTATTAGAAGAAACAGAAAAATATAATTCTCCTAAGTTAAAGCGTTTGACTCATTGTAGTTGTTTTGCGTATGCTGCTAGTGCAGCTTTGGGTCTTCCAAATAAGTCTCTACTTCCTCATCCTGAAAGCGATAAAGAGTTTATACCTACTTTATCAAATAAGCAAGCTGAGTGGCTTGAAACAGACGGAATAAAAAACGGATGGAACTATGTTAAAGCAGGAAATCGTGATGATAGTTTTATTCAAGCACAAAAGTTTGCTAATCAAGGATATTTTGTTGTATCCGTGTATAAAAATGCTAATCCAAAAAGAGCAGGGCATATTGCCGTTGTAGTACCAAGTAGTAAGGATATAGAGAAAATAAAAAATGAAGGACCGGATACGGCTCAAGCCGGTAATATTAATTTTTCCTGTAACTCTTTGAAAAAGGGTTTTAGGAATAAAAAAGATGCATTTAAAAACAACGAAATAAAATTTTATTATTATAAAATATAACCAGATATCAGTAAGGTAACCGGATAATTTTTATTCGATGTCATCCACGCAAAAGCGAGACGTTGTTGCATGGCTCGAAAATCGTCATTGCGAGCACTCGAAGAGTGCACAGCAATCCAGAAAAATAATAAAAAAATTCTGATTTACAGAATTTTTTACTGGATTGCTTCGTCGAATTACTGCGTAATTCTTCTCGCAATGACGGAAAACTGAGCCATGTAAAAACGCCCGAAAGCGGGATCTAAGAAAATAACTTCAATATTGATACAGAAGTTACATATTAGGCAAAATAAGCACATAAAAAACAAGTTTTTTATGTGTTTTACTGGATTCCCGTCTTCGCGGGAATGACATAGAACAAAATTGTCCGGTACTATAGTCATTCTTGCGGGGTACAGCATATTTCAGAAAGGTTAAGACAAGGTGAGTTTAAATGCGAGCCTGCTAAAGCATTAGATAACTACATGAGTATAGGCGAGTCATGCAAAATTCTCTTGTATTAAGCGATCGAGAATATGCTATATCTTATTGGTTGAAGAAAATTATCTGCCATGTTGTTGGGAGTCATTTTTCTTGGTAGATTGTACTAGGTTTTGATACTTTCCGACCGGTCTAGGCGGTTTAGTCGGTGTCTTAGTTGGGGTATTTAAAGCTTGTTTTACGTGTTCTGCTTTCTCTTGTCCTTGTCTGTGTCTTGCTTGCTCTTGTTCTTGCTTTATTTGTACCGGAGTAGGTGTTTGAAGGGAGCTTTTATAGCTTTTGGTATCATCTATAACTTTATAGTTAGGATATTCCATAGTTAAGATCTTTTCTACTTTTTAGCTTGATATTCTTCCTGGCTTTGTCCGGTAATTGTTGTATAAATTTTTTCTAAAGGTGAAAGTTCAGCTTTCTTATTTACACCATTAAATAAGCTAACCATGCTTTCTTTATTTTTTTCTAAAGATTGTGTATCTAATTTGGATAAAAAATTTTCAAATTGCTTAGTTTGAGTATTACTAATGGAAGGATTGGTTTGTTTTAAATCCTCAAATATTTTCTTATTAATTATTAATCTATCATTCACCTCTTTAAGCTTATTATCTACTGCTTTGGTAAAATTTTCTATATTTTCGGGAGTTAATTTGGAGCTATCTAAAGTTGTGACTTCATAAGGTTTATCAGAGCTATTTTTAAGAGTAATTGGCGGATTACCGAATGCTTTTTGTATCTCTGGTCCAATAACATTAATTGCTAGCTGATTTTTAAGCCCATTATTTCCGTTTAAAACTATATCTTCATATAACTTATCTGGTATCTCTATATTTTTATATATATTGTTAACCAAGTCCTTTTTTTCGCCCATATTCATTTGAGCGACTCGAGCGTCTATTAATTGACTAAAAGGTACAGCTTCATTTATAACCTCTTGTTTAAAACGATTTTTTATTAAATTATTTATTTTTTCATTAGAAGTAAAAGCCTCTCGAAATTCAGTGGAGAACTTTTCCATTTCTTGTTTAAGTTCTACAAAATTATCAGATGAAGCTCCTCTATCTTGGGAATCATTTATTTTTTCAGTTATTGCAAGTATTGTGGCCGGAACATTTATAACGTTATTTTTTACCACTTCTTTTTTCCCGTCTATTTCTATGGTAGAAGTTTCATTAGGATCAGCTTCAAATGTTCCTTTAAAAGCTTTTTTAAAATCTTCGCTATTGATATCTATAGGTTTTTTATCTGCTATTATTTGATTTTTTAACTGCCCTAGAACATAACCTTCTATATCCCTTATATCGTTTCTTGCACCACTAATAATTTCTTTAATTTGGTTCTCATTAATAGGTGATTTAGTTTGTTGGTTATCTTTAGACATAATAAAATCGCTAGCTTAATTATTAATTTAATTAAACTATTATTGAATTCTGTTCACAAGTTAATTTAAATTAAACTAAGTTAAATATTATTAAGTTATTACTTAAAAAGCACTTAGTGAGATTTTTATTGATAAGTTTTTGAGGA
>NZ_CBCDJS010000009.1:0-21300 GCF_965035265.1 Rickettsia sp. | reverse complement strand
CCGCCATATTCACCGGATTTAAATCCGATAGAAAAATTCTGGGCTAATATGAAACGATGGATTAAGAATAAAATTACTGAATTCGCAAACTTGTACGAAACTTTAAAAAAGTTTTTTACTGCACCTAATACTATATGATTTACTATAGTTTCTTTTAACTTATATAAATCAAAGATATATTCTTGTCTTTGATTTCGTACTTTTATAGCATAGGAATTTATGGTAATCGAATTTACAGCAGGCTTTGGCAAGATAATTACTTCTAAATCCTTAAGTAGGAAAAACTTCTTATTAGATAAAGCACTATTAAAAGCATTTTCTAAATCTTGTGTAAGTAAACTTTCTATACTGTTGAGATAGCCTCTAAGTAACAGGTTATATTCTTTCTTTTGTAGGGGCATCAAGCAACTATAAAATACACTATTAAAAATAAAAAAATAAAAAGTGTTATGATGCAAGGAACTAATTTGTTATTCACTAAATACCTTTAACTATACATTAAAGAATAGATAATTTTATCTAGTATTATTTGATTAATTTGAGTCATGACATTTAAGATTTAAAATTTTTATACTATTTGGGTGATCAGCTCCAAATTTTTCTATTTGATTATTACGGAATTTTTCATACCAAAATTTCTTAGGTAAAGTGCAACTAGCTTTAGCGGCTGCAAGATACATATTGCTTATTTCATACACATTTTGCATATTTTCCTTATAGTTATTCCAATATATATTTTCGGCAATAGCATAAGCTTCTACGGCTTCCTCGTTCTTATTCAGTAGCACGAGTGCATCACCTTCAGCAACGAATGCTTTTGCTAGATCTATATCCGGTGATATAACGACCTCTTTGTTAGGTCGACTTGGATCATTAAGGAAAACTGTTTTAGCTTTTTTGGCATATTCTAGAGCTTCGGTAACATTACCTAAACCTAGCTTTGCTCTTGACTTTTGGACAAAAATTCGTCCAAATACTTGATTTTCCTCTTTTTTACTCGACTTATTCATATCATATACTTGCTCTAATAAAGAAAGAGCTTCTTGATATTTCTTCAGATTATTTAATATATCTACTTTAAGAGTGTATGAAAGCGTAAGAAATAAATCTTGAGGTTTCATCCCGTTTTCAATACAGGCATTTATACTATCATCAATCCTTTTTAACGCTTCATAATTTTTCCCTTGAATATTAAATAATCTAGCTTTTGTATAAAATATAGTTGCTGCATCAGTTTTATCTACTGGATTTTGATTAAACATATCCTCCATTGTTTGGATATTTTTCTCTGCTTCCTCTGTATTCCCTATTTGAATATTGGATATAGCCGAACCAAAAACTACATTACATTTCATCGAATCATATCCTTCAACTTCATCAAAAGCCTTTTTAGCTTTCGTATCATATTCGATTGCTTTTTTAGGATTTGACCAAGCTCTATAATACCATCCTATACGCCCTAAATATGCAGCATATACAAATTTTTCTTCATTATTCATTATCCATAACTTAAATTTACCTTTTTCATCATTTTTATCAAACCAATCTACTAATTTTTGTGCATTATATAAATCAGAAACATTAGTAGCTTGTATTAATAAATTTAATTTTAACTCTAAAGTTTTATATATAGATATATTATATTTTTCTGCATTTTGTGTAAGTATCTCAATATTATCCAGTATAGTTTTAGCATTTCTAAAAATACGCCCCTTTATTAAACTTTTAGGTATAGAGTTTAAAAGATTAGTAACAGCACGTTCTAGATATTCTTTATTCTCTTTATTTCCGTTTATTTGCAATATTTTCTCAGCTATAACATCATGCATTTCAAATATCGGATTAGCTTCATTAGGCTCAATATTGGTGATCAAAGCAAATTTAGAAAGCTGATAAATATCATCATCTAAGCTATTTTTATCTTCAGTAATAGAACTTAATAATTCTTTTGAAAAACTTTGATTATTAAGCAGTACTATTTTATCTAATAACCTTTTGGCACTAGGCGTTAATTCATTAGTAGCAAGTTTTATATTTAGCTCAATTTTATCATCAGAGCCTTCTATCTTTTTCTTATATTTCTCTAGGTCTAAACCTTGTACTTGATTTAATATTTGAGCCCCTTGAACTATAAGAATCGGATAACCTCCAAATTCTTGAGTCAAAAAATTTATTAACTCCGGACTCTTATTTTCCAATATATTTTTTGCGAGTAATGTAGTTTCTGGTATAGTGAAAGCATTTATTTTTACTATGTTAAACAATAATTCACCGTCTTGAGAGCAAAATATAATATTACCGTTATATTCCCAATTAATAAAATCTTCTATTTTCTTATTCTCGCCTATTTTTAAATTATCGAACACCAATAACCATTTATCTTTACTTGCCAGATAAGCCATCAAATCTTTCCTCATCACTGCTAGATCCTCTGAAATCACCGGTGATTTTGACTCAGTATTAATAGCTTTAGATAATTTTAGCAATTGCTGATCTATATTTAGATTACAATCAATAAACCAAATTATATTATAGTTATCTTTATTTTCATAAGCGTACATTCTAGCAAGTTGCGTTTTACCCATACCGCTTACCCCTACTACACTAGATTGCTTGTATTTATTAAGATTTTCTTTTAGCTTTTCCAATTGTGATACATGATTTATAAAATAGCTAACCGGTACAACTAAATTAGATATTTGACTTTGAGCAAATATACTTCCACTTATTAAAAGCATAATAATCACTAATATATATTTTTTCATAATATTTGATAATTTTAAATTTCTAGCTGTAAAAATTTATAACTTTTCTACTAAAAGTCAATAAAAATTTGAGGTTAGACTGGGCATTGCCTAAAAAGAGTTGATCTAAAGTTTCTATGTCATACCCGCGAAAGCGGGTATCCAGGCTAAAAAAATTTTAATTTTAAAGATTTTTTTATTATTAATTTTACTTTTTAAATAAAGCTTTTAAAAAGCTTTAAAGTACTGGATTCCCGCCTTCGCGGGAAGGCGTTATTGCCTGGATACAAGTCGTCATTGCGAGCGAACGTTAGTGAGCGTGGCAATCTCAGGAATTTTCCCCAAGATTGCTTCGTCAATTACTTCGTAACTTTCCTCGCAATGACGTAAAGTACACACAACGGCAACACCTACGAAAATAAACGAAAATTGGGATATAGAATAAAAAAAGCCCTCTTTTTTCAAAGAGGGCTTTTTTCTTGAGGAATTTATAAACTTGCTAATCGGGAGCGATTAGAAGTTTACACGGACTTTTAGAGTACCTTGATGTGCAGTATATTTACTTGCAATCTGAGCATCGTAACCGATTCCGTATTCCATCTTAGCATCAGGTCTTATGCTTGCACTTAAACCTAAATTATAAGATGTTTTAGCAGTTCTATCAGGTTGGCTGATGAACGGAGTAACTTGTCCGTCTAACTGAGATTGGGTTTTAGATAATCTACCATTTACTTTGTGAACCACAAAAGCATGAGCTTCCGGATATACCGCAAGATCACTAAAGTTCATAGTACCACCCATTACTCTAGCACCTACTATTAAATCGGTTCTATCGCTAAACTTGCTGTTAACTTGCTTGTTTGCAACTGTTGTACCGGTTTCTTTGTAGTTTTCATCAGATGACTTTAAGTAGCTAAGCCCTGCCATTGGAGTTACTAATAAACCTTCCATTGCATTGTAATCATAACCAACTGTTAAGTTACCGCCGAATGTCATGTTATCGTAATTACCAGCAGCGATTTGCTTGCTCATATTTCCGTTAGCATCGAAGAAATAACACTGACTTTTGTTCTTCACTTGGTTTAAGCTAAATATTGCACTACCTTGAGCAAAGAAGTTTTCAACAAGCTGCTGTGCACCATATAGAGAGAATGAGAAACCGTTAACGTCGGTTTTATCACCTGCTTTATAATCTTGGTGTTTTATATCAGTTTTAGTAATACCGATAGCAGCACCGATCATTAAGTTATCGTTAGCTAGCGTATCTAAACCGATTACGACACCAGTGGTTTTAGCTTTATAACCTGCTAAACCGCCTTTCTTACTTTGATGTGCATCAGTATAGAAAGGTTTAGCCCATATACCGTAAGCTACATTGTCAACAGCTTCATCACCAGCAGCAACCGGTGCAACTGCTCCAGCTTCAGGTCCAGCCATTTCAGCAGTTTCAGCAGTACCAAGATATCTAACAGCATTTACTCTGTTACCAAGGTGAGCTTGGATATCTTTAGCTACATCTAATTGTGCATTAGTTACAGCTGCACTTGTATCGGTAGTAATAGCTCCAACAAAGTTAGTTGCATCAGCAGTGTTTTTAGCTAAAAGCATATTGTTATATGCTGCGGTGTTAGTTGCACCTAAGAATGTCGCAACGTTCTGACCTATACCGGCTGCACCTGCAAATGGACTATTTCCGATAGCTGTTGTAACTACATTTGTCGCATCGTTAGTACGTGTTAACACGTAATCCTGATTAGCAGCACGTATTAATCCATATTTTACGAAAATATTACTTCCAGTTACGTTAAACTTAGGATCACCTAAAGTACCGTTAAATCTAGCACCACCTTGGATTAAAGTATAAGGTTGTGTACCGCTGAAATTTGCATTGGCATTATCTTGTACGTTAATGGTTGTTGTTCCTGTAGTTGTTGCATTAACTTGAGCACCTTCCGCAATAACGATGTGACCTATTACACCTGAACTATCGGATGCTATGTTTAACGTTGTACTAAGAGAAGTATTGCTTCCCCATGTTGAAGTACCGCTTTCAAATGCTAAGGTATTTGTTACAAGGTTAATATTACCGTTAATAGCAGTTGTGCCGCCACCTAAAATTACCTTCGATCCTGCAACATTTAAGTTAACATTACCAAAATTGGTTGTTGTAGAATATATATTTCCTAGTAGTTTTTCTAATGAACCGGCAGGACCCGTAAATTGTACGGAAGCTACAAGAGTATTAGCAGCCCCTATATTACCGACAGACGCACTACCTAAGTAAGTTACAGTACCGTTATTAGCTTTAACAGTAGCAACTGTACTTGTAGAAGTAGAATTTATACCGTCAACAAACCTTACGTTAGAGTTACCGTTAGCACTTCCAAGAGTGATCGTACCGTCAAAATCTTTTCCGGCTATACCACCTGTAGTAACAGTTAAACCGTCCTCAATTATTGCGTTAGTTGCAATAATACTACCTAAGTTGTTATAGTCTGTAGTAAACGTTACTTGCTTTAACTTTGGTGCACCGTTACCAATACCTAAACCGTAAATTGTACCAGGGGTATTAGGAACACCACCGCTAAGAGTCACAGTACCTTGATTATTGTTTACACTAGCGATACCTGCGTATAATGTAGTAGCATTAACAGTTATGCTATTATCGCTTGCAAGCCCAAGACCTACGATATTATTCTGATCACCGATTGCTTGACCGTTAGCGATTGTGCTATCAACACCTGATACTACTACAGCAGGAGCAACAAATCTACCATTCACCGGACCATTACCAACTTTACTTGTAATTGTTAAAGGAATTGTGTTGCCTGCATCGTTGAATGGAATACCGCTAGGTAGGAATATAGCCGCACCTAAACTTGCCTCTGTAAAAGCAATTGTATCAGTTTCAACACCATGATCATTACCTGCATTACCTATCTCATTAATCACTATGTTACCAGGGCCAGAAACTGTTATTTGTGCTAAAGCATCCACAGCTCCAGCTTGTTTGTTTAATGTTACGGTAATATTATCAGCGTTAACGAATTGTACTATACCGGTATTATCGGCAGATGCGATATTATTTGTAGTATAGTTACCGCCGATTTGTAAGGTTGAAGCAGCTTCAATTGTAGTTTCACCATTAAATATTGCGTTACCTAAGAACTGAGCCGTAGTACCGTTATCTAATGCTACAGTATTAAAATTCTTACCTTGCTGACCGCCGACTGTACCGCTTACTATATTTGTTCCACCGGCACCAAAGACAAAAGAACCTGTGTTAGCAACAGCAGTAGTAATATTAGTAGCATATAAATCACCTTTGCCTACATTTAATATAGTGTCTACAGCTGGAGCTGCTGGAGCACCAAAATTAATCTCAGCAAGTGGATTTGCAGCACTACCTAAATTTGTACCGTCCGCAAGAGTCGTATTATTAGCTACAACAGGATTAAATATCATTTTACCTTGGCCAGCAGCATTTGTAGTTTTTGTTATTAAATAAGTATTGTGAGCAAGTTGTACTGAACCGTTATTTCCAATCACTAACTCATTAATAGCAACATCGCCGCCATTTAAAGCTGTTTTACTTGAACCTACGTTTAATTGTCCAAGAGTTTTATTATTAGCTGCAATAGTACCGATAGTACCGCTAATAGTTAAAGTTTGATTATTTGTTAAGGCACTTGCATCAACAACGCCTGTTTTATCGGTAGTTATAGCTAAATCAAAATCAACTAAAATATTATTTTGAGTATTTGTTAATTTAACAGTACCACCGTTAGCTTGGAAATCAATTGTTCCACCGGCATTAGCACCGATAATATTTGCTCCACCAAGAGTTAATGTTTTTGAAGCATCGTTAGCTAAAGTAATCCCTTGTATCGGAGCAGCACCGCCACCGTTACCTATATCACCGGTAATTGTAGCACTTCCATCTAACTGAATAGCACCACCGGCAAGAGCACCACCAACAAGAGCAGTTTGGTTAACTTTACCGTTTATAACTGTACCATCAGCAAGTTTAAAGACAGAATTGGCGTTTCCTAAACGTAACTCGGCAGTATGTGTTCCTGATAATTGGACAATACCTGCAGCACTTGCTTCGATTGCCGTAATATTACTTGTCACCGCAACATTTGCATCAGCATTACCGCTTGCTAAAGTACCGTTAGCAGCAAAAGTTATCACACCTGCTGTATTACCTGGAGTGCTAACATCACCTGTAAAGTTACCTGTAAGAGTTATAGTATCAGGAACTGTAATTTGCACTGCAAGATTACCAAAATCAGTAGCACCAAAATTTGAATTTTGAGTTATTGCAACTTTAGAAGCTGCTGTTTTAAAGGCAGTAGTACCATCTGTACCAACGTCAACTATATGGCCAAAATTTACTTGTCCGCCTGCATTAGTACTTTGTATAACCATGTCTTTAGCATAAACTTGTCCAGCGACTGTTGCTGCATTTCCGTTAGCTACACTAACGACAAATCCTGCAGCTCTACCCGCTGCATTATTGATACCTATTACTGCATTAGCAGGACCTGCATTAGCTGCAAGTTGACCGGCTACTGCAACAGTGTTAAATTCGATAATACCTTTTAGATTACCGCCTAAACTTCCTGTCATAACGTTAAAGTTGGTAGCACCACCTGCTTTACTTAATAATACTAATCTACCGGTGCCGTCTGCTCCGTTAAAATTAATAGTAGCACCGCCTACTTGTAAATTTAAAGCATTACCGGCAGTAGCATCAGTATTGAAAATGAAACCTTGACCATCTCCGATATTAATTGTGTTTACAGTAGCAAAACTTTTATCTGAAACTTGAATAAATCCATTAGTAACATCTAATGTACCGTTAACACCGTTAGCTATTTTAGCATTTGCCCCAAGTATAAGAGGAGCTTTTTGAGTGGTAGGGTTTGCTAAGTTAAATACTAATGTAGAAGCCGCAGCACCAAAATCTATTGTTCCTACACCGCTAAGATCATTATTGGCAATAGCAGCACCGCCATTAAATTGTGCAACAACATTTTGAGCATTTTTTGTAACGGCAGCTTGTCCAGCAGTAATACCTTGACCTGTTATGGTAAGAGTTTTACCGGCACCAAGAGTAAGGTTAAAGACGTTAGCATTATTAGCAGCATTAGTGATAAACCCTAAAGTAGTGTCTTGACTAACTGTTACTGCTAAATTGTTTGCAGTATCTAAAAACAAACCGTTAAAACTACCGGCTGGAGTATTAAAATTAATACCATTATTAGCATTAGCCGTAATAACTGCATTTGGAGCAACCGCAAGATTTGCAGGAACAGCAGTCTGGTCAAATCCTGCACCGTCAACAGTTGTAGCAGCCCCGACTGTTGTTCTATTCTGCTGTGTAGCAGCACCCATAGCTGAGCCTGCAAAACCAGCTACTAAAGCAGCTGTAGAAGCTCCCATCAGTACCCCTGATGTTAATTTTTTTAGAAAATTTGGTTTTTGAGCCATATTTTTTTCCTATGTTTAAGTTAAAATATTTAGTACCTAGCATTAAAACAATTATGATCAAAATAGGCAAGATATCCTATATTTGACAAGGGAATTAACCTATTATTTTGTTTTAATAGTTTCTAAACTACGGGCCGAGCATACTATATATTGTATATAATTACAAGCTTCGCCGTAGTTTTTTTATAAAGTTTTAATAAATGTTATATTTTTACCACAATGGCGTTATGTCGTGACATACAGATCGTCATTGCGAGGAAAATTACGAAGTAATTGACGAAGCAATCTCAGGATGCTTGACAAGATTGCCACGTCGCTTCGCTCCTCGCAATGACGGAAGAAAACCGATCCACACCGACAATGCCTGCTCGCAATGACGAGACTTGTATCCCCCTACTCTTCATTAAATATTAGCATTTCAGCTGCATTTTCCCATTTTAGCATTTCATCATATTTGGTATGCCAAATACGCATAATTTCTTTTTCATATTCTACAATTTGCTCTTCTAATCCTTCAAATTGTTTCACCATTTGACGTGCTTTAGAAAGTACCGTGTCGTTAGTAACGTCAAAAACTTTTTTCAAGTGACGATCTTGTTCTTCTTTGTAATTTAAATGAGCCGCTCTACCAAGCTCGGCATCTTTGTGCATATCCTCACTTCTTATTTGTATTTCAAAATTACGTTTAGAATGTAAAAGCTGCATTATATTATGGAGAGACTGATAGCCGTTGCTTTTTGGTCTATTGATATAATCCTTGGTGTATAGCCAAGCTAAATGCGGAGAATTCTTAACTACGTCCAAAGCATTATAGCATAGACCTTTAGATTTAACTATAATCCTACATGCAATTAAGTCCTTCAGTGCATCAATCGGCACTTCTTTCCTTTTCATCTTTTTTAAAACAGAGTACGGTTCTTTAAGGCGCGTATGTATCTCATTTTCTATCTCTGCTTTATTTAAATCTTCTTTGAGCAGATTAATAATATCACAAATCAAATCCCCTCCTGCTACCTAAAATTCTACATATCTCTATTTTTAGTAAATATTACCTATAGCTTTTAGAACTTGAATCTACAAGACTGTTCATAATACTATTTAAGTAATTTATAAAATTAATTCTTTAACTAAAAATTAAAAAACAGATTAATAGTAAAAATAAATTTTTTCAATATAATTGTTTAATTAATTTTAACTTAGATTAATGTAGTTCCGTTGTCATCCCGTGACTTGATCACGGGATCTTGCATCACAGACTGCGTCTTAAGATACCGCGGTCAAGCCGCGGTATGACATTAAATGAACACAGCATTACGCAAACAGGTCAGAAAATTTATCTATAGAACCTTCTGAAACACTACCTAAAACTTTAGACATTTTGTCAAATTCTCCGGTACATTCAAGCACTATATCTACTCCTGCATCTAAAACTCGTTTGGTAATATCTGCCATACTACCGCTTAAAGCTTTCATATCTATTGCATCAGAAATAATAAGCCCTTTAAAACCAATATTATTTTTAATATAATCGACAACTATTTTGGATAGAGTCGCAGGGTTATGAGGGTCAAGAGCTTTGTAAATTATATGTGCCGTCATAGCAAGCTTAATATTATCATGTTTCGCCAGCTCCTTAAATACTTTAAAGTCTGTATCCTCTAGTTCTTTTAAGCTAGTATCAACAATGGGTAACCCTATATGGCTATCTACTTTAGCTCTACCATGACCCGGAATATGTTTGATACAAGCCCCGACTTTCTCTTCTTGTAAGCCGTCTATAGCAGCTAAACATAAAGGCACGACTTCAGGCTCTGAACCGAAACTTCTATCTCCAACTATATTGTCCGCTCCTTCGTGAATCAAATCCGCTACTGGAGCAAAATCTAGATTAATGCCCACTTCTCTTAACTCTTTCGCTATTTTGCTATAATTTTGCTTACATTCTTGAGGATTAGTAAAAGTTTGAGCAGCCGGAGCTTTATAAAAAGTCGGTTCAACAAGTCTTCTTACCCTCCCCCCTTCTTGATCTATAGAGATGATAGTATTTTCACCTAATACTTCTTTTATATCGGCAATAAGGGCTTTAAGGGCTTCTCTATCCTGCTCACCTTTATCATGTTTTTTAATATTACGACGGAATAAAATTACTCCTAAAGGATTATGTTTTTGCAGCAACTCTTTTTCTTCGGCAGTTAACTTAGTAGTTGATATACCGATAATTACAGGCTTTGCCGTTTGTCTTATTGTCATAATATACTCCTTTTAAATACGATATATAGTAAATTCATTTGAATTTGGGGACAGGCGTGAGGGTAGAGCCTATAATAATAGGCGAAAGGGCGAATAACGTGCTACCTCGTTCAAATCAATTTACTATAGCGAATACTATACGCAAGTCATTGAGGAATCGGCAAGAATTTTTTTTATTTGAAGAGATAAATTATGGAAGTCGGTAAGTAATATATCGATTCTACTCGATGAACACTCAAAATTGGCTGCAATGTCTTTGTAAGTCCTCGTATGCTCACGTACTTCTATACGCTTCGCTCCTTGGCTTATAGACAAAGATTTTTGAAGTAGCTCAATATCATTAGCAGTATAATATTTCCTATTATTTATTTTATAGTTAGATAAATCAGGGATTTTTGTTTCGAGATATCTTAATTGATGTAAAGCAATATTTAAACGTTCAATTACTTCACTAGCAGAATAATATTTTTTTGTTAGACCTATTAATTTATTGTTTGTCATATACTCTGAATACAAATTTTGTTGGATGGTTTGTTTTATGTCATTCCCGCGTAGGCGGGAATCCAGAAAATAACCATAATATTGTACATATCATTGACAGAATAAACCTAAAAAAACAAGTTTTTATAGGTTTTACTGGATTCCCGCCTACGCGGGAATGACATAAAAGGCATTTTCCAAGCTATACTAAACAGTTCATCGAGTATATTCGTTAATTAAAGCTTTTAATTTAGAAGAAGGAACAAAACGTAAATTCTTTTTTGACTCTATAATTACCGGTGATTTAGTATGAAAATTTATTCCGGGACGAGGATTTTTTTGTTTAACCTCAAAACTACCGAAATTCTTTAAAGTTAATTTTTGCTCTTTTGCTGTTTCTAAAATGTTAGAAAAAACCGTATTAACTATTTCCTCACATAAATTATTTGAAAAACCCAATTTAGAGCTTAACATAGCTGCAATTTTTTCTTTGGTAATAGTCATAAATAATACCGATTTTTTAATGATGTCATACCGTGGATTGACCACGGTATCCAGAAAAAATTAAAAAAGGCTGGACCCCGTGGTCAAGCCACGGGGCGACAATGGAAGAACCAAAACCCACTAAATAAAATCACGAATTTGCTTTTTCTTTATTATATTCATTAATATTTTTATTTAGCTCTTCTAATTTATCAACAAGCTGCTGACGTATTTTTTCTTGCTTTTCACTTCCCGCTTTTTTATAATCTTCTATTTTCGCTTTTATATCATCTGTAGATTTTTGTAGTTCTTTACTTTTTTATCTTTCTGATCTTTCATATTTTCTTTTATTTCTGCAACGCTTTGTGCTATCTGATCATAAGTATTGCTTAAGGTCTGATTAAATTTATCAGCTCCCGTTTGCGCTAGGTTTGTTAAATTGTCTTTTAATTCCTGTAAATTCTCTGTAATTGTTTTTGTACTGCTTGTAGCTACTTCTTCAGTTTGCACTTCATTTGCTTGTGTTTCGTCCTTGGTAGGCGAATCTGCAAAAATGTTAGGTGTTAATAATAAAGTAGCGGTAGCCCCTAATGTTACTAAGATTTTTTTCATTATATTCTCCAATTAATGTTTGTGTTTATTGTTATACTCTTCAGTTTTTTTACTTAAATTATCAAGTTTTTTTACAAGAGTTTGTCTATATTCTTCTACTTTATCATCCTTGATTTTTTGATAATCCTGCAAGTCTTCCGTTAAATTTTTGTATTGCTCCTTTATAGTTTCTAAAGAATGGTCTTTACTATCCTTAGCATATTTCTCTAAATCATTAATTTTGATAGATAATTTATCCGCTACTTCATGACATTTTTTACTAAAGTCGACAGTAATAATTTCAGCAGAATTCTTAAGGTTTTTATGTAATTCTTCAAGTGCTTCGGTTATAGTTCTCATAAAACCTCTTTATTGAAATAGTTAATAAAAATTAAACTTAAGTATTATATACCGGTATCATAAATAATATAATTATAAAAAGCAATTTCAAAAAATATATATTTAATATATAGTTATTGTATCAAATAAATTTGAGGATATCATGACATTAGAAATAGGAAAAAAAGCCCCTGATTTTTCGCTGCATATAGGTAAAGACAAAATTATTAAACTATCAGACTTAAAAGGACAATTCGCAGTATTATATTTTTATCCGAAAGACGATACACCAGGATGTACTCTTGAAGCACAAGATTTTAACAGGCTAAAACCGGAATTCGATAAACTTAATACGGTAATTATCGGAGTATCCAAAGATAAACTTGATTCTCATGATAAATTTAAAGAAAAATACGGCTTGGGATTTGATTTAGCATCTGATGAAAATTCAAATTTATGCGAACAATTAGGGGTATGGATAGAAAAATCAATGTTCGGTAAAAAATATATGGGCATTGACAGAGCTACGTTTTTGCTTGATAAGGAAGGCATCGTTAAACATATTTGGCGTTCAGTAAATGCTAAAAACCACGCTCAAGAGGTACTTGAAAAATTACGGACTCTACTCTGAGTAAATGAAGAATAGTAGACGAAATTTAATTTGGAAAAGAGCAAGGCGTTTCATATTTTTTGACCGCAGCGTACATACTAGTACGTGAGGATCAAAAAATATGAAACAACGACGCCAATTTTTCAAATTAAACGAGTATACATTATTTCTTCCATCTATTGTGAAACCATAGCCATTGAGAAGGATTTTGCTTAACCCATTCTCCTAGCATTTGGTTAATATTAAGCATTATATTGTAGCAATCAATTTTATTATCACCGCTTTGCTCAAACTTTAATTGTGGGTGAACTATTACTTTAAAATAGCTACCTTTAGTTCTGATAATTTGACACGGTATAATAGGATATTTATACTGCAAAGCAAGTTTAGCGATGGCATTTGCAGTCATAGCAGGGCGTCCTAAAAATGGCACTTCAATTCCATCATTCATTTTTTGATCAACAAGCATCGCAATAGCCTCACGTTCCTTGATAGCCCTAACTAAAGCTCTGCTGCCGTCAGGACCTTTCGGTATAAGCCTTAATTTATCACTAGCACGGCTTTCATTAATTAACTTATTAACATATGGGTTATTTGCTTTACGATAAATCACAGCAAATTTTGGATAAGATTTATGCAGAAGATTAAGACCGATATCCCAATTAGCAAAATGACCGCTAAATAATAAAAAAGGTTGCCCTTCAAGCTTTTTTATATTTTCAAACCCAATTATTTCGGCTCTATGTTCTAACTCTGTTTCGCTCATTTTGTTAACATACGCACATTCACCGATAAATCTGCCAAAATTATCCCAAGTTTGATCTATGGTTTTTTGGGTATCAAACATATCGCCGAATACTGCTTTAATATTTCTTCTAGCAATTTTATTAACGGCAAATAATATACCTACTTTTCGAGCTATGAAACTACAAATATCTGCTGCTTTATCTATACCAAATATTCCCATTACTTTAAGAAATATAACAACAACAAAATATTCAATTAAATATCTGAGCTTTTTTAAAAATTTTTTCATTCAATAAATCAAGGTTGTTTATAGATAGTTCTGCATCTAAACAAGTAATATCATTATAGCTAAATTTACTAAGCTTAACGTAATCTTTTCTAGTAGTAATTAAGGTAGCATTATGCTCTTTAGCTAATGAATATAAATTTTCTAAATCTGCTTGTAAATAATTATAATGATCAGGAAAAATTTTGTAACCTGTTATATTCAGCCCATAATTTTCTAAAGTTAAAAAGAAACGCTCAGGATTACCGATGCCGCTAAAAGCAAAGTAATTTTTCGTTTTGTCTATATTACTTGAGGGAACTATTTGAGCATTTATTAATTTATTGACATAAGGAGTTAAAATATTCGGTATTTTATCATTGATACTACTGACTAAAAAAATTAAATCAGCTGCATCAAGGGCCTTATTTGGATATTGTCTTAAAGGACCAGCTGGAATTAGAAAGCCGTTACCGAAAAGCCTTTGGCCATCTACTGAAACTATAGTAAAATCTTTATGAAAATAAGGATTTTGTAGAAAATCATCAACTATAATTACATCAGGTTTAAGCTCGTTAATTAAAGGCAAAATCTCTTTGATATTTTTAGTAGCAATAACTGCTCCGTGCTTCGCAAGTATTACCCCCTCATCTCCTACCTCTAACGCTGTATGTTCTTGATGTACGATAGTCGCATTTTTAAGCTTACTACCGTAAGCCTTGGTTACTATTACAAAACTTACATTTTTAGCTTTTAGTAATTTAGCTAGATATATTACTATTTGTGTTTTGCCCGTACCTCCTACACTACAATTACCGACACAAATAACTCTAGCAGGCAACATAATAGGACGTGCTAAACCAGCTCGTAAATAACCTAAAAATTGATATATCAAGCTTATCGGCAAAAGCAAATAAGCTATAATATTTCGCCTCTGCCAAAATTTAGGATATAAAGGTTTAATCATAATTTAACATTTACGGCAGTTAAAAATAAAGTCAAACGGATTGATTGCTTTATTGTCTAGTAGAATTTCAAAATGCAAATGTTCACCTGTTGCATTACCGGTTCTTCCTTGTATACCGATAAATTGACCTCTCTTAATTTTGCTTCCTTCTTTAACGGACATTTCCTTTAAATGAGCATATTTCGTAACAAATTTGTGCGAATGCTTAATCTCGATAAAGTTTCCGTAATCAGAAGCTCTTGCTGCTTTTATAACGATTCCGTTTGCTGCCGCATATATCGGTGCTGCTTTTTTAGCTTGCAGGTCAATACCGCTATGGAAACATTTCTTTTTTCTTTTCTTTTTATGAGGGCTTTTTCTAGTACCGTAATGGCTAGTAATTTTCGGCTCATATTCCGGCAACATCAGCGGGATCGTGCTAATTATTTTATCAAGCTTAGTTAATTCCGATATATTATTTCTATGAGTTTGTTTTTTTGCAAAATAACTAGCTTCCGGTTTAGAGAGAAACTTATATTTTGAATTTAGTTTTGTTACAACTTCCTTTATATCAGCTATTTTTATTTCAGCTGCTTTATTAAATTCTGCCGGGTTTTTATTATGAAATTTTTGTAAAAAAATCTTGTTTTGTTTAGGATTATTAATTATCAGACCTAAGTTTTTTGCGTATATACATTTGCTATTTTTATTTGCTAGATCATACTGTACTACTAAATCTGCATGGCTGATTTTGTATTTTTGCTTTAATTGAGATGACGTGGTAGAAAGTAGAGTAGTGTCGCTAGATTCTTTAATACTGCTACAACCTTGGATTAGTAAAGTTGCAAACAATAAAAAAATATATTTTTTAAAAGACATTAAAAGTAAATATACTCCTGTGAAATGAAGAGTTGATATACGAAGCTCAATTTGGAAAAGAGCAAGGCGTTTTGAAGCTTTTAACCGCAGCGTACATACTAGTACGTGAGGATTAAAAGCAAAAAATAACGAAGCCAATTTTTCAAATTCAGCGAGTATACATAAATTTTAAGTTTAAAATATTGCTTAAATAACCAGTTAATTTTTCTAATTCTCCTCTAATGTTTGGAGGATTAATTAACATTAACCCACACTTTACCATATTTTTATCACTATATAAAAGCTCATATTCAGTAATCATAGTTTCTTTAAATCCGATATTCTTATAATTGTGGTAAAAATCACGGACTAAAGATAAATCTTTTATAGGATACCAAATTAAGACAGTATTATTAAGAATTCGTAACTTAGTTTTTTTGAGTGTTTCAAGCAATTTTGAAACTCGTTTTTGACTTCAAAAGGCGGATCAAGAAAAATTAATCCTCTATTCTCTTTAAACGGTAGAAAAGCTTTGATAGCATTATAAGCATCTACATTATGCGTATTATTCGGTAATAGTTTTTTTAAACTCAAGTAATCGCTTGGATGAAGCTCGCAAGCAATTAAGCGATCATTTGGTCTTAATAATTGTTTAATTATAAAAGGTGAACCTGGATAATGATTAAGACCTGCTAGGTTTACTATATTTAAGAAAGTTTGTAAGAACTGAGGAATAGGATCGGTAGCTTGCAGTAGTTTATTAATGCCTGTATCGCTTTCTAGAGTTTTAGAAGCCGCCTCCGAGTTTAAATCGTAAAGACCGAGACCTGCGAAAGCATCTAAAACCGTAAAAGGTTTATCTTTTTTCTTAAACTGTTCTAAAACGCTAATTAGCACTAAATGTTTGACTATATCGGCAAAATTGCCTGCATGATAAATATGACGGTAGTTCATTTTAAATTAATCATAAATTTCACTTCTATGACCGACTCGCTCGCATAACTCTATGTCATTCCCGCGAAAGCGGGAATCCAGAAAAAAATTAAATAAACTCAATAATCGGTTATAAAAATTAACTGCACTTACGCTTGTTGTTAATACTGGATTCCCGCCTCCGCGGGAATGACATAAAAAAAACGAGCCATACCACAAGACCACTCTTTTAGCTAGAAATGACATAGAATTTACCCTATATCCTACTAATATTATAGCATCTAAATTATAATATTCTATTTGTCTTTCTACGCTCTTTTTTCCTTCTATTTGAACTGTTGCAAAAAATGCAATAGCTGCTTTTTCTAAGCATTTTTTATGAGAGCAAGCCATTCTTCTTCATCAATAATTTTAATATTAAGCTCTTTAGCTTTTTTAAGTTTACTGCCCGCGTCGATGCCTGCTACTACTAAATCCGTGTTTGATGATACGCTAGCTGCAACTTTAGCTCCAAGTTTTTCAGCTGTTGCTTTTGCTTCTGCTCTAGATATCGTCGGTAAACTACCGGTAAATACTACTATTTTACCTGTTAAACTGCTTTGTTCTCTAGTCTCTTTATACTCTTCGATATTTAATACTTCACCAAGTTTTTTGATAAGCAAGGTATTTTCTCTAATGTCAAAAAAATCAATAATATCTACTAGAATCTTATCGCCGATACCCTCTAGATCATTTAGTTTTTGATAGATATCCGAATCGTTTTTGCTAAGCAATTCCATTTGAGCTATAAAATTAGCATAGCTGCCAAATTCTCTAGCAAGCAATTTAGCGTTCTGCTCACCTATATGCCTAATACCTAGAGCATATATGAATCTTGGCAAGCTAACGTTCTTTGATTTCTCTATATTTTGAAAAAGATTTTCTACTGATTTCTTACCCCACCCATCCATATTTTCAAGTTTATAGTCAATTGATCCCCGCTCGCCTACATCGTCACTCGTCGCTCTCCTATTAGTTATAGGCTTTGCTCCTTGCTCCTTGTATCCAAGTGGGGCTGAATTGACTATAGTTAAACCAGCTTCATTTTTTTCTTTTAAAAAGAATATATCTAAAGGATTGTTAATTAACCCTTTATCTATTAAAAACTCAACTTGCTTACGCCCCAGTCCCTCAATATCCATAGCGTTTTTTGATACAAAATGGCGGATACGCTCATAATTCTGAGCAGGGCAGTTAAGACCGTTATCACAGCGTATAATAATATCTTCAGGAACATAGCGCAGCTTAGAATTGCATGACGGACAAACTAAAGGTGGATCAAATGCTGTTGTATCATTGGAACGCTTCCCTATATCAACTCCCGTGATTTTAGGAATTACGTCACCGGCACGCTGCAAAAATACATAATCACCAATCCGTACGTCTTTTCGTGCAATTTCTTGGTAATTATGTAGTGTTGCCCTGCTAACGGTTACTCCGCCTATTTCTATAGGTTCAAGCTCCGCTACCGGTGTTAATGTACCGGTTCTACCGACCTGCACCGTAATAGAAAGCAGTTTTGTTTGTCCTATTATAGCAGGGAATTTATGAGCAGTAGCAAACCTTGGAGAACGAGCTATAAATCCCATTCTATTTTGCAGTGCAAAATCATTTAGCTTATATACCACTCCATCAATTTCGTAAGGTAAATTTTCTCTATTTGTTTTGAGATATTCATAAAAGGTAAATATTTCTTCTTCAGAACTCGCAAGCTTAGATATTTCATTAACGCTAAAGCCAAATTCTTTTAATTTTGTAAGTAGTGGATCTTGCGAAGAAGCAAGACTCTGCTCAGTTGCTCCTCCTGAATATACAAAATATTTGAGCGGCCTTTGAGCCGTAATAGAAGCATCAAGCTGACGAAGCGAACCGGCAGCCGCATTACGGGGATTAGCAAACTTATCTCTGCCCTGCTCTTCTTGTTCTTTATTTAGGTTTAAGAAATCTTGTTTTTCAATATAAATTTCCCCGCGTACTTCTAAAAACTCCGGAGCATTATCTATTTTATGAGGAAAATTTTTGATTGTTTTTATATTTGCTGTTATATCCTCACCGACATATCCGTCACCTCTTGTAGCCCCTGTTGTAAACAACCCGTTTTTATAGATAGCAGAGAAAGATAAACCATCTATTTTAGGCTCACAAAAGATAGGAGTAAATTCATCGAGACGTAAGAAATTTTTAATGCGGTCTACAAAATCTCTTACATCTTGCTCGTCAAAAGCATTACTAAGAGATAGCATAGGTACTTGATGCGTAACTTTAGCAAACTTATTTGCTATTTTAGCCCCTACTTTCTTGCTAGGACTATTTTCTAAAACTAAATGAGGAAATTTTTGCTCTAACTTGAGATTGGTATTAAATAGCTGATCATACTCGCTATCAGCAACTAAAGGATTATCTTCTATATAATAAGCATGATTATACGCTGCTATTTTACAGGTGAGTTCTTCTAGTAATTTTTTTGCTTCCTCTTCAGATATTAAATCAATATTTTGCATTAGTAGTTCATACTTTTATTTAAAATTCGGATTTAATAATGATATCTACGTTGTAATATATAAACGGTTTTACCTTTAATGGTATATATTAGCCTATGTTCATGGTTAATTCGGCGAGACCAATAGCCTGATAAATTGTACTTTAAGCCTTCAGGTTTACCGATTCCCGTAAAGGGAGAACGTGCAATATCCTTAATTAGCTCATTTATTTTTTCTAGAATTTTTGTATCGTTTTTTTGAAAGTACAAATAATCTGCCCATGCATCAATATGAAATGATATTTCCATTATAAAGAGACTGTTTTAAAATTTTTATTTGCTTCAAAATCATTAATTGCTCGTTTTAGTCTTTCAGCATTTTTAGGGCTTTTTAATAAGTATAAAGTTTCTTCCATAGCATTATAATCTTCAAGCGACATAATAACCACCGATTTTTCTTTTTGTCTAGTTACCACCACTGAAGTATGATCGGCACAAACTTTTTCCATGATATCTGCAAAATTATTTCTTGCTTTAGTGTAAGATATTGCTTCCATAATATGACATATTTAAGTACATGTACATATAATAGTACATGTTTTATAATTAGTCAATTTAAGAATCAAAATCAAAATCTTTACCTAGTTTGATATACTCCCTGATACGACTCATGAGACTTTGAAAATATGTTAGATTATGCCATGTCATTAACATTGCTCCAAGTATTTCACCGATTCTAACTAAATGATGCAAATATGCTTTGCTATAGTTTTTACAAGCAGGACATGGACAATCATGTTCTAGAGGCTCGTTATCATCAGCATATTTGCTATTGCGAATATTTACCGTACCGTATTTGGTAAAAGCCTGACCGTTGCGACCTGAGCGTGTCGGTATTACACAATCAAACATATCTATACCTCGACGTACAGCCCCGATAATATCAGCGGGCTTACCGACACCCATTAAATAACGTGGCTTATTTTGTGACAGAAAATCAGGTGCATAATCAAGTACTTTAAACATAAGCTCCTGCCCTTCGCCTACTGCAAGCCCGCCTATAGCATAGCCCTCAAAATCAAGTTCTACTAAATCTTTAGCTGACTGCTCACGTAATTCTTCGTAAATACTACCTTGAATAATACCGAATTGTGCATAACCATCTCGTTTAACAAAAGCATTACGCGACCTATTTGCCCATCTAGTCGTAAGCTGCATAGAAGTTTTTGCTTCCTCAAAAGTTGCAGGGTAAGGCGTACATTCATCAAAAGCCATAGTGATCGTGCTACCGAGCAGATATTGTATTTCGGTAGAACGCTCCGGAGTTAGCATATATTTATCGCCGTTAATATGAGAGCTAAAGCTTACCCCTTCTTCGGTTATCTTACGTAACTTCGATAACGACATTACCTGAAAACCGCCGGAATCGGTTAGTATAGGCTTATCCCAATTCATAAATTTATGTAGACCGCCAAGGCGCGCTATACGTTCAGCACTTGGCTGAAGCATTAAGTGATAAGTATTGCCGAGTAATATATCCGCTCCGGTTTCGGCTACCGATTCAGGCAGCATTGCCTTAACAGCCCCTCTAGTCCCGACCGGCATAAAAGCGGGAGTACGAATCTCCCCGTGTGCAGTTGTGATAACACCGCTTCTAGCTTTTTTATGGCTATGATGAATATTAAATGAAAATTTTGACACTGATAATCACTTATTTTTAAAAAATATTATTTTAACATATATTAGCACTACCGCCAATTATATTATATTGAATCTTTTTAGAAATGCTTACAACGATTATTGACATTTCAAAATAAATAATGGTAAAAAGCTGTTAATTAAAAATAGAGGATGCGATGCTATCGAATAAAGAAAGTAAAGATATTAAAAAACTCTATAATGCTATTAATAATGGTCAAGATAAGGTTTGCAGCTCACTGATAAAAAAATACCTATTTTAAATATTGATAATAGTAGAAATGAAACTGGTTTTGCAGTATTGCACTTAGCTACGGTTTTGGGACATGTTAAAATAGTGAA
>NZ_CBCDJS010000008.1:0-21790 GCF_965035265.1 Rickettsia sp. | reverse complement strand
AAACTTCTGATGCTTCCTTTTGGCTCCTTCCTTTCTTTAGGTAATTTATTACTTTCTTCCTTAAATCTTCACTATATGGACTTGTTGACATTTTTCCTTGTATATTATCTTATTATTGCACCTAATACTATATGATTTACTATATATCTGTTTTTATTTTCGTAATTCAGAATTAGAATTCTATGAAGATCCAATGTTTTATGCCTCAACCTCTATTAAATTAATGCGTCTTGCTTCTCTATTAGTATCAACATATTGTGGTAATAAAGTTATAGAAAATATCACCGGCGAAAAATTAACTAATGATGTATTCTTCCAAAAGTTTTACTATAATGATGCAGCAAGACTGACCGTAGCGATAGTACCGTTAATAATGTTTGAGTCTATTAAAGATTTAAAATTCTTAAGCCTTGCAACTTTAATAGATGTTTTAACAACTGCTATATCAGATTTAAATGTCGGTAAGGCAATAAGTAGTGCAGGCAAGAATATTGCCGAGAAAACCGCTACTACCCTTACTTGGCTTAATAACATTGTTTCAGACACAAACGATGATACAGTTATTAATATTGATCCTACAGAAGAAGTGCCATGCTTGGGTTGAGGTTTGAATTTCTTAATGTGTTCTTCCTATGTCATTCCCGCGAAAGCGGGAATCCAGTCATTAAAAAATTTAAACACTCTAAATTTCAAAATTAAAAGCTCGATTTATCTCGTTTTTTTCTGGATTTCCGCCTACGCGGGAAGGCATTGTTGCGTGGATCAATTTCACTTTTGTCATCCCGTGGCTTGACCACGGGATCCAGTTTAAAATGCTAAAGTTATTAGTATTTTTTATTGTTTTTATGGACCCTGTGGTCAAGCCACGGGGTGACACAGTAGATTTTATCGGTCCACGCAACAAAGCCACGCGGGAATGACATAGAAACTTTAAATCAATTCTTTTTAGGTAATACCAGTAAAAGAAGTTGAATTGTGTATTAAAAAATAAAAAAATACAATATCATTAACTTCTTTTTTTAGAAAATTTATGCATATTAAAAATAAATCAAAACTTTTGTTAATTTTTCCATTTATATTATTAGCAGTAATTTTACCAACATTTTTGTTATTAGAAATTTACGATATAAGCAGAAATGGTTTCTATAGGAATAACATAGATCGAGGGTTTTTTATTACAATTTTTCATCACCGTTATTACAAGAAGAGTTAGAAAAATCAAATTACACTATACAACTAGCAAAAAATCCAAATATTCCTTACAGAATTGCAATTTTGTGTAGATATGATCCTTTGGCTTGTATGAGAATACAACAAGCAGCAAGTAACCTTGGATGGGAGTCTTTGCTCATTTCAGCTACAACTCATCCACTAGATGTGACTAGAATTCATGGTATAGTTAGTCAATTTAATCCTGATTTTACTATATCTGCAGCTGATTTTGGTGTAGTAGCGGGTGTTAAGAGCTATTTGGTTTTGCATTTTCCTTGTTTAATTAATCCTGATTTAGGTAAATACTATTGTCCGAACCCTCTTCGGTATGATGGATTGCTTGCTGTTACGGATTTAAAAAGAATTAATCAATATTATGAAAGTATTTCTATACCTATAATTGAATTCAAGTTTTCACGACCTAAAACAGAATTTATTAAAATTAATTATTCAAGGTTATTTATGTGTGGTTATAATTGGGATAATACTCGCACTGGTCTTAAGTATAAAAAATTATATCAATTACTTGATAAACGCAAAGATGTTGAGATATACGGTCCTAAGCAAGCTTGGAATGGCCTTAATTCATATAGAGGATTTATACCATATGACGATCAACTATTTGTTGATGCAATAAGAAAAAGTGGTATTGGCTTAGCAATTCATTCGGAAGGACGCAATACTGAAAATTTTCCTTCTGGACGAGTTTTAGAACTTGTTAGTTCTTCAGCATTAGTAATTGTTGATGAAATTCCATGGGCAAAAGAAACTTTTGGCGATAATATACTATATATAGAAACTTTAAACAAATCTCCTGAGGAAATATACTCTCAAATAAATCAACATTTAGAATGGATAAAGTCTCATCCTGAAGAAGCTTACGAAAAGGTAAAAAAAGCTCATCAGATTTATCTCGATAAATTTACTATGGAACAAATACTTACAAATGTAGCTAATATGCATAATAAAATTATAAGCCAGGAAAATTAGAAAGCAAATCAAATGTATAAAGTTATACTTATAATTTTTATGATTATTTGGGGTTCAATAAATGTGTACGACCCTTCATTTATTCGTTTTTTTTATTATAGATTTTTACCTATAGAAAAAATTACTAAATTGGATTTTATTAGTGATGAAAACTTGCAAGCTGGTAAGTTGGAGATGAGTAAACATAAGGTTGTTTTTGCCGGTATTACAAGGAGTAATGCTCCTCATTTACCAAACGCAATACGTCATATAGAGTATATAGGACAGTTTTTTTCAGATTACAGAATAATAATCTTTGAAAACGATTCTACCGATTCTACAAAATTAATGTTAAACTTGTGGCAGTTAATAAATCATAAAGTAAAGATTATATCACAGGACTTTTTTAACCAAAAAAGACCTTCTATAAAGTTTCTAGCGGATATTAGGAATAAATATCTAGAAATTTTAAACACGAGTGAATTTGATAAGTTTGATATAGTAATTATTCTCGATATAGATATAGGTTATGGTATTGATATTAGAGGAATACAAGACAGTTTTAGCAAAATTGAACGTTGGGATGTTATATGCTCAAATGGAATATTTAATTCCCAAGGGCAAATGTATGATGCTTTTGCGTTCCGTAATGAAGAGTTTTCCGATACACCAGCTGAATATAACCTAAAAACCGGCCAAAATTATTATCCTACGGAAAATATTTCTCCCATGCAGAAAATATATCTTCCAGATTCAGATTTGCTACCGGTAAATTCGTGTTTTAACAGTCTTGCAATATATAAAAGAAAATTCTTTGAAAACTGCTCTTACGATTCCATAAAAGAAGATTGCGAACATGTGTACCTGCATGAGTGTATGCGTTCTAAGCATAATGCAAGGATATTTTATGAATCCAGCACAAATTATTCGTTATGAGCATTATAACGCTAGGTAAGGTATACAAGGGCAAATTTATTTATAATCTATTTCCTCTATCTGGGGCTGTTCATTCGCCTCTACTTCAATAATCTCTGATTTAGAGGAAACAATTTGATAACGCTCTAATGCTGCCGGTATGGCTTTATTCCCTGAATCAATGCCGAGTTTGTGAATGTTCTTAACTCTCGACATAAAGTTGCGATTAAACGAAGCCGCAAATTTATCGTAATTAGTAACCATATTATGTAGGTTATTACCTATTTTCTGAGAATAATCGGCTATAGTACCTATAGAGCTTAATAACTTCCTGACTTCTTCTATGATAACCTTATAATTTTCTGAACGCCTATGATCGGTAATTTGGAATCTTGCAAATGATAGCATATTCATAAGCCCCGCAGGTCCTACGGGAAAGATATTGCAGCCCCAAGCTTTTTGTAAAAATTCAGGATCAGCTGCAATAACTTTCTCAACCGCTTGTTCAGTTGGCAAAAACATTAAAGTAATAACATTATTAAAACCCTGATCCTTTTTGTTTAGGTTGGTTAAAATATTTTCGGCATAGTCTTTATTAGTCAGAGATTTTAAATGATAATTCATAGTTTTACTAAGATTCCCATTATTATCCTGTGCGTCAACTAGAAACTTTGAAGCTTTGGAATCAATAACCATTAAATTACCTGAGGGTAGAAAGATAAGGGCGTCAGGTCTTAGCTTTCCGCTGTCTAGCGTAGTTAAGCCGTATTGCATAATAAAATCTAAATTAGGACGTAAGCCCGACGATTTTAGGATATTCTCAAGCGTAATCTCGGCAAGCAACCCCGCGCCGATAGGAGAAAGCAGCGACTGTTTTATCAAATCAACTGTACCTTTTGATTGTTCAATATCTTTATTTAATGCACCTACCATCGTAATTAGCCGCTCAAACTCGCTGTTAAACTTCCCTGATGCAGTAGCAATATTTTTCTCTGAAAGCTCTCTTGCTGCTGTATTTTCCATTTTATGAATTTCGATTAATTGCTTGGATAAATCCTTGCCTAAATCAAATAAAGCAGCTTTTGCTGATGAAAACGACTCGCTTCTTATTTTTTCAGAATCCTTAATAGTCTGCTCTTGATATTCTACTTTACACTTCAATTGCTCAATTTTCTGTAAACACCATATTTTTTCTTGATTCAATAATTGGTTGTTATTGCTAATTTCTAGATTCTGCTCCGATAAGAATTGTAGCTGCGTTTTTAAGGTTTTAGTTTTTACATAAAACCAAATTATTAGAGCTAATAAAATAAGTAGTGTAGTTATGATAATCGGTAATAAATAAGGCATATGTTTTGTAATTTACGTGATCATTTCGACATTTAATTATAAGCTATATCCTCGCACATACCAATAAATGTAGCTGAATTGACTATATTCACTTTATCTTTTAGCGGTCCGAGCGGCTGAGCCGGTTTTAACAATTCTGGAGTGAGTATAAATTTAGTTTTTTTCTCGATATTCGATAAAAAAGGTAAATGTAAGCTATGAGGGCTGTATATTATTGCGTATTTATCCCATTCCGGGTATTGTCTATTCAAATACCCTTTATATTCAGATGGACCATATACTTCTATACTGCCAAATTTATATTTTTTTAAAGGATATAGCTCATAATCATAAAAAAATCATTTGGATATTTATTATACATACTTTGATTAAAATGAACAAATTTATCATTTTCTTGATGAAATACGAAAATATCTAAACATCTTCTCCCACAAATTACATAAATTTTATTGTGTTTAACACGATATCCTAATTGCTCAAATTGTGGTAATATTTGTTGCAGTCGTATTTCGTCTTCATGCCTAATACCGATATCTAAATCATCGTCAAAAGGAATTATGCCTTTATGTCTAACGGCTTCAAGTAGAGCGCCGCCTTCTATCCAATAATTAATGTTATTCTTACTAAGTATTTCGTGAGTGTCTTTCATTAGCTGATAAAGGCTAAGTGCTTTTTTCTCACTAATTCTATAGCTCTTTACTTGCTCATCGCTTAAGAGTACATATCGCCAATTATGTTCTAGTAGATAAGCATAACACAATACACCGATGAAAATAGTAAGAATTAAGCGTAAAATATTTTTAAAGGATAATATCAACTTTAATTTTATCATCTTGAATCTTAAATTATATTTTCCCTGCTGATATAACAAACCGGTTATTATTTTAACTTGTTTAAAAGCTTACTCTATCCTCTAAAGGACCAAACGGATGAGCCGGTTTTAACAATTCCTGCGTTAGTATAAATTTGGTTTTTTTCTCGATATTTGATAAAAAAGGCAAATGTAAGCTATGAGAATTATGTATTACTGCATACTTATCCCATTCCGGATATAGCCTATCTAAATTTGCTTTAGGATCAGCCGGACCATAAACCTCTATATTACCTAATTTATATTTTTTTAAAGGATATAATTCATAATCGTAAAAAAAGTCGTTTGGATATTTGCTTCGGATAGTTAAGTTAGTATGAATAAATTTGTTTTGTTCTTTATGAAAAATAAAAATATCCAAGCAAACTTTTTTACATATATTGTAAGACCGTTCAAAAGAAACAGTATAACCTAGCTGTTCAAATTGCGGTAATATTTGTTGCAACCGTACTTCATGTATTACCCCGATATCTAAATCATCGTCAAAAGGAATTATACCTTGATGTCTAACGGCTCCAAGCAGCGTACCGCCTTCTATCCAATAATTAATATTATTCTTACCAAGTAGCTCATGAGTGTCTTTCATTAGCTGATAAAGGGCAATAGCTTTTGTCTCGCTAATCCTGTATTTTTTTACTTGTTCATCATTTAAGGTTACATATCGCCAGTCATGTTCTAATATATAAGCATAAAAAAATATACCGGCAAATATAATAAGAATTAAGCCTAAAATATTTTTAAAGGATAATATCGACTTTAATTTTATCACCTTGAACCTCAAATTTTATTTCTTCTGCCGATGTAACGTTTTTTAAATCTTCTGTTAGTTCTTCAGATAATTTTATGCCACTAACTTCAAGTAATTTTATCGGAGCTTTTATAGATAGATTCTTCTCGGCTTTGAATTTCCTGACGATGTCTAGAATTTCAATTAATCCTTCTGATTGCGTTACATCGATTTCATAGTATAAATTGCTATAATTTACCCAGCCGCCTTTTATATGAATAGACCCCCTATCATTATATAATATCTGATATAATTCTTCAGTAATATGCGGTATAAACGGAGCAAATAACTTTAATAGCGCTTGCATTATGTGATAGAGCGTTAATATGCTACTATATTGCCCTTGTGGGTTTTTGTTTTCTTCATCATAGCTTCTAGTTTTACTAATCTCTAAATAATTATCACAAAATACCGACCAAAAAAACTTTTCTGTCAGCTGCATAGCATTTGCATATTCGTAATTTTGTAACTCATTTGTGGTTAGTTTAACTAACTCTACTAGTTTATTAATTATCCATTGATCAAACTCGTTAGTGATTTTTTCTTTAACATCTAAAAGCTTTGCTTTTTTATCTTCACCTTTCAGTTTATCAAAATGTATAGAAACAAATTTAGCAGCATTCCATAGCTTATTAACTAGTCGCTTACCATTTTTCATAACATCTTCAGAATAGGCGGTATCAGCTCCAAGTCTTGAATTTGCCGACCAATAGCGTATTACGTCAGAACCGTACTGCTCTAGCAGTTTTTCAGGAACTAAAACATTGCCTTTGGATTTTGACATTTTACTGCGGTCTTCAGCTAAACACCAACCGCTTACCATGATATTTTTCCACGGTAGAGTATTTTGGTGTAGATGGGCTTTTAGGATTGTATAGAATGCCCAAGTTCTAATAATTTCGTGTGCTTGAGGTCTTAAATCCATCGGGAATAATTTATCGTGTCTATCTTTATTAACAGCGAAATTATCAGAAATCCCATGAGTAGAAAGTTGCGGCGAAACAGAACTTGTTGCCCAAGTATCCATAACATCTAAGTCAGGCTCTACTTCCTCCTTACTGTAACCTATAGGTAAATCTTTTAACGGATCGATAGGTAGCTGCGTGACATCGGCATATAAGATTTTCCCTTCCTCACCAACTCTTTTAGAGTACCAAACAGGAAACGGTACACCGAAATAACGCTGCCTACTGATACACCAATCCCAGCTAATGGCATTAATCCAGTTCTCAAGTCTAATTTTCATACTTTGAGGATGCCAGTTTAACTCAGTTGCTCTTTTAAGTAACGCTTCTTTATGTGATATTGTTTTAACAAACCATTGCGGTACGGTTAGTATCTCAAGAGGAGCACCTGACCTCTCGGCACATTTAACGGTTTGAGTTATCTCTTCTTGCTTAATAAGCAATTCCTGCTCTTTTAAAATATCTATTATTTTTGTTCGAGCTTCTTTAATTTTCAATCCGTCTATACCGATATCATGAGGGAAATCTATTATACCTTTTTTAGTAATAATAGTTTTTAAAGGTAGATTATGCGTTTTCCACCAGGTAATATCGGTTTGATCACCAAACGTACAGCACATAACTAATCCACTGCCTTTATCTTGTTGTACTAAAGAATCAGCAAGCAGTGGAACTTTCTCATTAAAAAGCGGAGTTATAGCAAATTTGCTTGCCAGATGCTTATAACGTTCATCGTCAGGGTGATAAAATACGGCTACGCAAGCAGGTAGTAATTCCGGTCTTGTAGTTGCTATTGTAAGCGGGTCTCCTTGCTCGGTTTTAAACGTAATATAATTCATGAAAGAGGTTTTTTCCTTGTCCTCAATATCGGCTTGAGCAAGAGCAGTACAATCTACCGGATCCCATAAGATTGGTTGATTATTACGATAAACCTCACCTTTTCTTACTAAATCAAGAAAAGACATTTGTGATATTTTACGAGATAAAGGGCTGATAGTTTGGTACTCTAAACTCCAATCAACCGATAAGGCTATTTGGTTAAATAGACTTCTAAACTTCTCTTCTTCACTTGCTACTACCTCTTCACAAATATTTATAAACTCGTCTCTACTCATATTGTAAGCCTTGATCTGCTTTTGCTTTTCAACAAGCCTTTCGGTCGGTAGTCCATTATCGTCAAATCCCATAGGATAAAAGATATTTTTACCAATCATACGCTGAAAACGTACGATAAAGTCGGTTTGCGTATAGCTGTAAACATGCCCGATATGTAGCTGCCCAGAAACTGTCGGAGGCGGCGTATCTACTACATAGGTTTCCTCTTTAGCTAT
The DNA here is from genome assembly GCF_965035265.1 of Rickettsia sp. Taxonomy (NCBI): domain Bacteria; kingdom Pseudomonadati; phylum Pseudomonadota; class Alphaproteobacteria; order Rickettsiales; family Rickettsiaceae; genus Rickettsia; species Rickettsia sp. Next base: position 13,390 of record NZ_CBCDJS010000008.1, on the reverse strand, counting down.
ATTCTTGTCATAAGCATAAATTTGTTTTTCCTGCCAAATCTTTTGCCATTTCTTTTCATTTTCAGTAAAATTATAATTTTTTGGAAATTCTTTCATATGCTTTATTCTTGTTAAGAATATTATTATAAAGGTTATATGTGATTATGACAATAGAGCTATCGCTAATAATATTTAGCAAATAATAAACCTATAATTGAAAATATAAAAATTCATGTATATAATGCTAATTATTATTAAACTAAAAATTTTATGGATAAAAATATCATTAATTCAGAGTATTTAGAATTTGTAGAGCAATTAAAAATTCGAGTATCCGAAAGTCGTTATCAAGCTGCAAGGTCAGTAAATACTGAGTTAATAAAGCTTTATCATCATATAGGTAATGAAATTCTTAAACGACAAGCAAAATACGGTTGGGGTGCAAAAGTAATAGATAAACTAAGCCGTGACCTACATTCTGCCTTTCCTGAAATGAAAGGATTTAGTAGCAGAAATCTTAAATATATGAGACGTTTTGCTGAGGAATATAAGGATTTAGAATTTGTGCAGCAGGTTGCTGCACAATTACCGTGGTTTCATATAGTTGTTTTATTAGACAAGGTGAAAGATAACAAGCACCGAATATTTTATATGAAAAAAACAGTGGAACATGGATGGTCACGTAGTGTACTGACTACGCAAATAGAACTGGAGTTACATAAAAGGCAAGGACAAGCAATAACAAATTTTCAAAATAAGCTGCCATCGCCACAATCTGATTTAGCACATTATACGCTCAAAGACCCATATGTTTTTGATTTTTTAAGTGTAGGAAATGAAGCACAGGAAAGAGAAGTAGAAAAAGAATTAACTAAACATATAGAAAAATTTTTAATTGAGCTTGGAGCAGGTTTTGCTTTTGTCGGCAGACAATATCATTTAGAAGTAGGAGAACAAGACTTCTATATTGATATATTATTCTATCATTTAAAACTTCGTTGTTTTGTAGTAATTGAGCTTAAAGATAAGGATTTTAAACCGGAATATGCCGGTAAAATGAATTTTTATTTATCGGTTGTAGATGATGTTTTAAAGCATCCAAACGATAACTCTTCTATTGGGCTAATTTTATGCAAATCAAAAAATAATGTGCTTGCAGAATACGCATTGCGTGATATGAGTAAACCTATTGGACTTGCAGAGTACAAAATAACTGAAAATTTACCTAAAGAGATAAAAAGCGAACTCCCAACCATTGAGGAATTAGAAGCAGAGCTTGCTAAAGAATTAATAAGAAAATAGAAATGCTAAACAAACTTTTACTTACTTTAAAATTAATGCGGGCAGATAAGCCGGTAGCTTATTCATTAGTTTTTTTTCCGGCTTTGTTTGGGTTATTACTTGCAAACCCTTCAAAATCAGAGTTAGTACATTTACTGCCGTTATTTATTTTAGGTAGTATAACTGCGAGGAGTAGCGGATGTATTATTAACGATATATTTGATCGAAAATTTGATAAACATATAGCAAGGACTAAAGATCGACCTTTAGCAAGCGGTGCTTTATCTGTTTCCTATGCTATTACTATAGCCATCATACTTGCTATTATCTCTTTAATCATTTTGCTATCATTAAACAGAACAGCTATATATATAGGATTATTTGCCGTTATCATGATTGCTATATATCCGCTAATGAAGCGTATTACTTACTTTCCGCAAATCTTTTTGGGATTTACCTTTAAACTAGGAGTGTTAATAGGTTATGCGGCAGTAAAAAATACAATAGATTTATCTGCCATAATTATGTATTTATCCTGTGCCGGTTGGATAATTGGGTATGATACAATCTACGGCTTTGCAGATATAAAAGATGATAAAAAAATAGGAGTAAAGTCTTTAAGTATATATTTAGAGAACAAGCATTATAAGTTTTGGCTATATATATATTATATAGGTTTTATATTGTTATTTATTCTAGCAACAAAGATAGCTAACTGTAATATCGACTATTTACCTATTTTAGCTGCCCTAATTTTACTAATATTGCAGGTAGCGACTCTTGATATCCAAAACCCTACTAATTGTATGACAAGGTTTAGAGCTAATAATTACGTTGGATTAGTTTTGAGTATGGCGTTTTGTTAAATTCTTTTCCTAATAACAGTCTTGTTAGGGATTAGATAATGTTCTTGATGTCATTCCTGCGAAAGCAGGAATCCATAAAAATAATATTAATATTGTTGTAAGTATTACATTTCTAGTAAAAAATATATAAGAATTTAATTTTTATATGTTTTACTGGATTCCTGCTTTTGCAGGAATGACATTGACCTGTGCAACAACTCCTCTAACAGCCCATAAGGTTATAATCGATATTGCGGTTATGTAAATCGCAATTGATAAAGAGCTGCCGGTTACATGCCAAAGCATTAGGCAGATTGACGGAGTAAGGCGTCCGATTAGCGAAGAGCCTATACTACTGCCGATACCGACTAGCATATATTTATCGGCAGTTTTAAATAGATCATTTAGCCAGCAATTTAAAGGTGCTAAGAAGCCAACACCGAGTATTATAATCCAAACACGCACAAAATTAACATACCATATAGATGAATTATTCAAGAATAACCATAAAGGAATTATGCTTAAGCTCATTAAAATCAGAGTACCGCTTAGTATTTTATGATAATGTAGTTTTTTTGTTAGATGGCCAATTATCGGAATCATAATCATATCAAAAATCAGAAACTCGGTATTAAATTCCATCATTGTTTCAAGTGATATATCGGTAATAAGCGGAATAAAGCTATTCATAAATACGAAAGGTACTATGTAGGTCATATACGAAAAACCTACGGCAAAGCTAATACGTAAGATACTTAGTTTGTTGTTCCAAATTGTGTTTAAGTCGAGTAATAGTGACGATACTACGTCATTGCGAGGAAAAACTGTAGGTTTTGACGAAGCAATCTCAGGCAAAATTCCTGAGATTGCCACGCTCCTTTTAGTCGCTCGCAATGACGTGTAATCCTCACTCTTTCTTAAAAAATAACCTACAAGAGCCGTAAGCCCGCCAAATATAAAACATAAACGCCAATACCCGTTATAATCTACATTTAAAACTATAGTGCTGATAAATGAAGCAAGAATAATACCGACCATAGTAGAGGTTTGATAAAGGTAAGAAGCTTTAAATGCTTTTTTTTCTTCTTTATTCTCTAAAATGAATAATTTAGCAATGGCACATTCACCCTCGGAATATACTCCTTGCAATGTTCTAAGTACCACTAATAATAGCGGAGCAAGCCAGCCTATTTGAGTATGAGAAGGTATTAGACCGATTAGGCTAGTTGTTAACGCAACTCCAATCAAAGAATGAGATAAAGCAAAAACACCGCCGTATTTTTTAGCAATTACGCCAAAAAAATAAGAGCCTATGGGACGTGTAAATAAAGACGTAGCAAGAACGCTATAGGTAAGTATTAAGGCTACAACTTTATCATGATTTGGGAAGAAAGTACTGGCAAGTAACGGAGCTAGAAACCCATAAAGCGCGGTATCAAAATGATCCATCGCATTACCGATTAAGATCGAAAAATCCCTTTTGCTTAATGAATTATTCATATATTAATAATTTAAAATTTATAATGGATTATAAGTATGTAATCTTCCTTGTAAATATTTTTTTAAGAGATATGATTATAAAGTTATAGCTTAAAAGTAATTGTAATTAATGAATAATTTGAAACAAGGAAAGTTTATTACATTTGAGGGAGGGGAGGGAATCGGTAAATCTACTCAATCTCAAATGCTCTATGAATATTTAAAATCTCAAAATACCCCCGTTATTTTAACTCGTGAAGTCGGTGGCACTGCTGTTGCCGAAAAAATGCGTGAAATTTTAGTACATGAAGAATTATTACCCATGTCCGAACTATTACAAGCTATGGCAGCACGCTATGATCATATGGTACGGAAGATTATACCAGCTCTGCAAGAGGGATATATTGTAATATGCGATAGGTTTATTGACTCAACTGCCTGTTATCAAGGATTAGAGCTGGAAAACGGTATAGATTTAGCTTATAATCTGCACAAAACTTTAATGCCCCCTCTTATGCCGGATATTACGTTTTTTATTGACGTAGAGCCGGATACTGCTATTGAGAGAGTAAATTTACGAAATATGAGCAATAAATTTGACGTAAGAGGTATAGATTTTTATAAAAAAATCTATGATTGCTTTAAAGAATTAAGTAATAGATTTCCTGAAAGAATAAAGACAATTAAAGCTTCAGATTTAAGTCCAGTTGAAGTACATGAGTTAATAAAAAAGCATTTATGAAGAATACTTACTATATCACGACCCCTATATATTACGTTAACGATGTTCCCCATATCGGTCACGCATATACAAGCGTTGCAAGTGACGTTATTGCTCGCTTTATGCGTCTTTGCGGTAAAGATGTTATGTTTTTAACAGGCACTGATGAACACGGGCAGAAAGTAGAAAAAGCAGCTATTAACAAAAATATCGATCCGCAAAAATTTACTGATCAGACTTCTGAGAGTTTCCGTCATTTGATGACTGCTATGAATATTTCTAATGATGATTTTATTAGGACAACAGAAAATAGACACAAAGAGGCCGTAGCCATTTTTTGGCAGAAATTACTAGATAACGGCACTATTTATGAGGGGTTTTATGAAGGGTGGTATGCAGTGCGGGATGAGGCTTTTTATGATGAGTCAGAGCTAACTGAAGATAAGCTAGCACCGACTGGAGCTTCGGTTGAATGGGTTAAAGAACCAAGTTACTTCTTTAATCTTTCAAAATGGCAAGATAAATTACTTGAGTTTTATGAAGCAAACCCTGATTTTATTAGACCTATGTCAAGGCGTAACGAAGTAATTAGCTTTGTTAAATCAGGCTTGAAAGATTTATCGGTATCGCGTACTACTTTTAACTGGGGAATAAAAGTCCCAAATAATGCCAAAAATGATGTTAGGCACGTAATTTATGTTTGGCTTGATGCACTGGCTAATTATATTTCGGCACTCGGTTATCCTCATGAACAAAGTAGTTATGGTAAATTTTGGCCGGCTGATTTACATGTAGTCGGTAAGGATATATTACGTTTTCATGCCGTTTATTGGCCTGCTTTCTTAATGGCTGCCGAAATTCCGCTGCCGAAAACAATTATGGCTCATGGTTGGTGGACGAATGAGGGACAAAAAATTTCTAAGTCTCTTGGGAATACTATTGATCCGATTAAATTAATCGATGAATTCGGTGTTGATCAGGTTAGATATTTTTTGATGCGTGAAATAACATTCGGTGCGGATGGTAATTTTGCTCGTAGTAATTTAATTACTCGTATCAATAGCGAGCTATCAAACAAAATCGGTAATTTATTGCAGCGTAGTACGGCTTTTGTTTATAAAAATAATGACGGTAAAGTGCCGCTGCTTACGCAAAGCGTTATAGATAAAATATACGAGCTACCGATTTTAAAAACGGCAAGTAAATTCGCTGAGCAGAATATTTTATTGATGGAAAAAACTGAAATTAATAAAGTGCTTGAGAATATTATTAATTTAGCTGAAGAAGCAAATATTTATATTGATAGTGAAGCACCTTGGAATTTGAAAAAAACTGATCATGATAAGATGTTAGAGGTATTATATACTTTACTCGAAGTTTTACGTTATATTGCGATAATGCTTCAGCCTTTTATGCCGACTTCGGCAAATAAAATGCTTGATCAGCTAGGAGTAAATAAAGAAGAACGTTTATTTAAGCATTTAGTGCGTGATTATGCTTTAACAGCAGGAAGCAATATTTTAGAACCTACTATAATATTCCCAAGATTTGAGGAGTGTGTTGTATGAATCTTATTATTTCGTCCCTGTATAGATGTCTCGTTGTGTGGATCAAAAAAAGACATTTATGTCATTCCTGCCTTCCTCGATGTCATTCCCGCGAAAGCGGGAATCCAGCTTTTTTAAATAAACTATATACTAAATTTTTATATAATTTTCTTTGTTTTTATTATTTTTTACTGGATTCCCGCTTTCGCGGGAATGACATCGGCACTAGATAATGTTAATAGATTCACATTGTCATCTTAATTTGCTTACTGACTTGTCATCCCGCGAGCTCGTAGCGGGATCCAGTAAAAATATTAAAACAACTAATACTAGTTGTTTTTTGAATACCGTGGTCAAGCCACGGTATGACACGGTGCTTTTAGATTCTGTCATTCAAAGAGCGTTAGAAAATAATGTGCAGTATATGCAAACTATCTGCACTAAAATTGAAGACTTACCGATTGTTTTAGAAATAGCCGAAAAGTATAAAAATGTTTTTGCGAGTGTTGGGGTGCATCCTTGTGAAATTAACGAAAGCAGTCGGTTAATTACGGATTCAGAAATAATAGAGCTAACCCAGCATCCGAAAATTATTGGAATCGGTGAGACAGGTCTTGATTATTATCATGAACCTTACGATAAAAAACTACAAAAAGATTCGCTAGTAGCACATATACATGCGGCGTCTAGTACACTCCTACCTGTTATTATTCATACAAGAGAAGCAGGCGAGGATACAATAGATATTTTAACCTCAGAAATGCGTAATAGCAAATTTCCCGGGCTGATCCACTGCTTTACTTCCTCAAAAAATCTAGCAACAAAAATGTTGGATATCGGCTTGTATATTTCAATGTCAGGTATTATAACTTTCAAGAATGCAACCGATTTGCAGGAAATAGTTAAATATGTACCGCTTGATAGATTATTGATTGAAACCGACTCGCCTTATTTAGCTCCTACCCCTATGCGTGGTAAACAAAATGAACCGGCTTTCGTTAGATATGTTGCCGAGAAAGTCGCCGAACTCAAAAATATCACTTCAAAAGAAGTAGCAAATGCTACTACTCATAACTTCAAAACATTATTTTCTAAATTTGAAAAGCATACTCGTTTAATTTGAAAAATTGACTACGTTGTCTCTTGCTGATAATCCTCGCGTACTAGTTGTACGCTGCGGTTATCAGTTTCAAGACGCTTTGCTCTTTTCCAAATTAAACTTCGTCTACCTACTTTTCATTTACTCATAGTGTAAATAAATAATACTTTATAAAATCATCAAGATTGATAATTTAAAGTTAAAATTTTTAAAATAATTATATATTTTTATAGTATTTCAATTATTAGTGTATTTAATATGGAATTTGATCGCAAAAATGCCATCATTGGTTTTTTAAAAGAAAATGAAGATCAAAAATTTACCTCTTATGGCATAGCTGAATGGCTTGTAGAAAATCACATTGAAGAAGCAAGGCTCAAAGCAAATGCAAGTACAAATAAGAGATTGTTAGAAGCAAAGACTCAAGAAGAAAAAGATAAGGAGATTATAGGCATTTATGCAGGTGAAATTAGCAGTAGTAAGCTTTCTGCTGAACGAAGACAAGAACCTAATATTAGAATAGAGCTAAAACCTAAGCTAAAGTTTTATTATTCGCAAAACCCTGATTACTATGTCAATAATGAACAAGCCACAGAACCTAAAATAAATGCAAATAAAGAAGATAAAATAACCGAAGTAAAGTATGTGATGCACTTGCATTATATCTTCAAAACAAATTGAAGATTCATAATACGCCTATTAAGCATAATTTTTCTTCAAATAAACAAGGTGCTAAAGGTAATAAGTGGTTACATCCAGATTGGGTAGGTATGGAGGTTCTTAATGAAAAATGGGGATTACTAATTAAAGATTGTGCTAAATATTATGCAGGAAAACAAGCACGGCTTTGGTCTTTTGAAGCAAAAACAAAAATCAACCGTAGTAATTTACGAGAATATTTTTTTCAGGCTTTATCAAATTCATCATGGGCACATTACGGTTATTTAGTTGCTGCTGATTTAATTGAAAGTAAACAAAATGATACTAGGCATGAACTCGAAATGTTGTGTACTAGGCACGGTATAGGCTTTATTTTAGTGGATATAGAAAATCCTGAAGATAGTAAGATATTAATTCCTGCTAGAGAAAGACCGGAAATAGATTGGAATATGGCTAATAGATTAGCAGAAGAGAACAAAGATTTTGAAAATTATATAAATAATATTGACACATTTTATAAAAAACAAAAAGTAAATGATAGTACTTGGTTTAATATTAATGACCACGTAAATAAAATTCCTAAGCAAAACAAGAAGAAAAAATAAACATATTTATATATGGGGCTGTTAACAAAATAATTTTAAAGCTAATTAAAATCTTTTTTGCTGCAAATTATAAGATTTTTTTGAAATATGAATAACTATTCTGGCAAAAATCTTACTAATTTTCGCTAAAAAACCTATTTAATTATCAATTAAAGCTATTTTGTTAACAGTCCCATAGACCATTATTATCACGCATCTATAAAAATTTAAGACGTGAATCCTAAAATTAATGTTACTAAAGAAATTTTTGATGTTAAACTAAATGATTATATTAATTATTTTTAGATTTAGGGATAAATTATGATGAACTGTGATTTAAGTACTAATTATACATATTATATGTTAGAGGGGCTTAGAGCACAAATTGCTCCAATGCATTTAGGCATAAAAATTCTAAAAGAAGCATATGAACATGAGTCACTAGAAGATAACGGTTTTGCAAGAATTATGCATGCTTATTTAACTCTTTGCGAACGCATGACTAGAAAATATGAAAAACCTGAATTTAATATTCTTGAAACAATCATTGATGATAAAACCTATAACATAAATGAAAAAGTTATACTAAAAAAACCTTTTTGTGAATTAAGGCATTTTGAAAAAACAGGTTTTAAAAAAGAATTACCTAAATTATTAATAGTAGCACCTATGGCAGGGCATCACGCTACTTTACTTAGATCAACAGTACAAGAATTGTTACCTTATACGAATGTGTATATTACGGATTGGACAGAAGCAAGTTATGTGCCGCTTGAAGCAGGGCATTTTGATATGGATGATTATATTGATTACGTAATGGAGTTTATCAATTTTATAGGATCAAATGTTCACACTATGGCAGTTTGCCAACCTACCGTACCTCTGCTTGCTGCCATTAGTTTAATGTCGGAAAACAATAGTCCAAATGTTCCAAGCTCAATGATTTTGATGGGCGGTCCTATCGATGCTAGAAAAAACCCTACGGCAGTTAATGAATTTGCTCAAAGTAAAAGTTTAGAGTGGTTCTGCAAAATGGTTACAATGCAGGTACCGCCAAATTATCCCGGTCATGGAAGAAAAGTATATCCTGGTTTCCTCCAGCTTGCCGGTTTTATGAGTTTAAACTTGTTCCGTCATATGGATTCGCATTTAGAATTATGGCAAAGCTTATTAAATTGTGACTATAAAAAAGCCGATCATACTATTAAATTTTATGATGAGTACTTAGCAGGTATGGATATGCCGGCAGAGTTTTATTTACAAACTATAGATGAAGTATTTCAACAATTTTCATTAGCAAGAGGTAAATTAGTTTCTGAGAAGCGTCCGATCGATTTAAAACATATTACCAAATGTGCTTTACTCGGTATTGAAGGGGAACTCGATGACATTGCAGCGATAGGGCAAACAAAAGCTGCTTTAAAGCTTTGCCCCAACATACCTGAATCAATGAAAAGATATCATTTACAAAAAGGGGCAGGGCATTACGGGGTATTTAGCGGAAGTAAATTTAAACAGTTTATAGTACCTATTATCAAAGATTTTATCTATGATTTTGATAAAACTAATTTCAAGCAACCTAAACTTAAGGCAGTATAAAAATAGTCATTACGAGTGGGTACTGCCTGCGTAGATCGGTAAAACCCACTGTGTCACCCCGTGGCTTGACCACGGGGTCCATAAAAACAATAAAAAATACTAATAATTTTAGTATTTTTAACTAGATCCCGTGGTCAAGCCACGGGGTGACAGAGGTAAAATTAATCCAGGCAACAATACCATACGGGGATGATATAGTAGCCATACAACAAGATCATAACTAAAGAAGAATTGTGGTAAGTTAATATTCAATTTTTATTAGTTCTTTGAGTTTCTTGTTGTTGCTGTTGTTTGTATTCTTCCGCTTTTTCTGCTATGTAATTAAAAAAGAAATAAGTAAAAGTTAAAAAACCGGTCAAAATAATACCAAATGTTATTAGTATTGCTTTAAGTTGCTTTCGTGAATCTTCTGCTTTTAATCTTTTCTCTTCTTCATCTTAGTCCCCATCATTTTTGAACTCAGATATTATTATTTGTTCTTCTGTAGTATTTTCCATGTTGTAACTCAACTAAAATGAACCTCTTTATTACTAAGTTGCTCCTATAACTTACAGATTTTTGAAGTTTATAAGATTAGCTATAATGATGAGGTTTAAGCCTCATAAAAATAGGATATATAAGCAATAACGCTATGTCAATAGCCTTATTAGCGATAAATTATATCATAATATATGTTCAACCAAGATTATACATGTTATTATAATTTGGGTCTCCTAGTATTGAGGTATTTAAAGTATCGGAGCAAGCAGATGATAATATAGCATCATCAAAAGTGATATCAGATCGTCCTATATAATTGCAAATAAAATTATTAGCGGTAGGTTTTAAAATTTCATACTCTGGAGGAGATAAAACAGGAATGTTTTTAAATTTCTCGCATTCTTTGCATTTTATAGGACATGCACTAATAGCTTTTTTATGTTGTTCATTTTCTAATTCATAGCCAATTAGTGTTAACAAAATTGCAGTATATTCATCTTTTTTAACATAAAAACCAAGTTTATAAACTTTAGCTAGAGTAAGACAAGCTTCGTGATTACCCTGCATAACGTCTAGTTTAAACATTTCTAATATTTTTTTATAGATACTTTTTTTTCAAAAGATGATGCGGTAGGCAGAAAAGCTTTTTCATAAATTTCATAATCTAGTGATGAATCTAGCTTTCCCTTAAAAAGAGCTTTAAGTAGAATATCAGATATCATTTAATTTTGCTCTATTTTCATTACTAATTCTTTGATTTCATTCATTTTTGATTTATCGGCAACCAAAAGACCGTTCATAGTATCGATAATTATGACATTGTCAAGACCTACTACGGTAGTTAATTTATTATTAGAACTAATGAAAGAGTTTGTAGTATTGCTTGTTACTACGTTCCCCTCACAATAATTGTCGTTGATATTTTGGTGTTTTACCTGTAATAAGGAGTGCCAAGTACCGAGATCGTTCCAAGCAAAATCGGCTTTTATCATAACCATCCCTGAAATATATTCCATTACGGCATTGTCTATAGAAATTGCTTCGATTTCATTATAAGCCTCATCGTCTATTGCCAAACTTTTCTCATTTTTTACGGCAGTATTAAATGCTTTTTCTGCAATACAAAATAAATCAGGCTGAAGGTTCATTGCTAAGTTTAAGAAGAAGTTAATATCGTATACAAAAATTCCTGAATTCCAAAAATATTTATTACTTTGAAAATATTTTTTTGCTTGCTCTAATATTGGTTTTTCAATGAAATGATCAACTAGATAAATATTTTCTGCAATTGATAGTCCTGTGTTTATATAGCCATAGTCGGCACTTATAGCATTTATAGGAATACCTATAGTGCAAATACCGAATTCATTAACATAATGTAAAGCTTTATTTATAGTATTAAAGTAATTTATATTATCCATTATATGATGGTCCGAAGGTAGTAACACTACGGTATCAAACCCTTGTGCTTTAGCCGATAATGCCGCAATAATAGCACAAACGGCAGTATTTTTTTGTAAAGGCTCGGTAATTAATTCTATTTCTACATTTATTTCAGCCGCTTGTTTTTTAGTAATTAATTCATACTTTTCAGAAGTTATGATCGTAGGTTTTCCTAAAAATTTATTTCTATTTAAAGTTTCTTGTAGCAGCGTTAGCTCCCCTACTATTTTCGTAAACTGCTTCGGTTTATCCTTAGATGATAATGGCCATAATCTTTTACCATTGCCGCCCGCCATAACCACCGGCTGTACTTTCATATATTTTACAACTATTAATTGAACAAACAATAAAAAGCTTTATAAATAGTTTTAAAAAATATGTCAAGTATATTGGCAAGTTTTACAATAAAAAGTAGCTCTTCCTGAGTGTTTTGTCTTGATAATAGTACCGGAGCAGTTCAAGCATTTTTGTCCTTCTCTGCCATAAACCATAAGTTGCTGAGTAAAATAACCTGGTTTACTATTGCCGTTTACAAAATCTTTAAGAGTAGTACCGCCGGCAGTTATAGCTTTAGTTAACACTTCTCTAATTGATTTAATTAAATTTTCTATTTCATCATCTCTTAAATTGCTACCTAATTTATCCGGATTAATTTTAGCTAAATGAAGACTTTCTGAAGCATAAATATTGCCAACTCCAACTATAATTCCATTATCCATAATCAAATTTTTTATCGGTATTTTTCGTGTAATTAATTTGCTTTTTAAATATCCGAGTGTTAATAAATCAGAAAGCGGTTCTATTGCTAGATTATGAAAAAACTCTTTTTCTAAGAGATCAGTCTTAAAACTATAAATCATACCGAATCGTCTAGTATCGTTGAAAATTAACTTTTGGCCGTTACTTAAATCAAAAATTACATGATCGTGTTTTGTAGCTTCATAGTTAGAAGGTTGCATAGTAAACCTACCGCTCATGCCAAGATGAACGATTAAAGAATAATCATTATTAAAATCTATAATTAAATATTTTGCACGACGCCTAACATCCAGTATATTAGTATTTGAGATTTCTGTAGCTAAAAGCGGGGATAATTTATAACGCAAATTATCTCTTTTTAACTCTATATTTTCTATAACAAGCCCAATTAGCTTATCTTTTAGAGAGTTTTTAAGAGTTTCTACTTCAGGAAGTTCTGGCATTTGATACTATTATTATAATAAAAAACTATGAACCAAACAAATTTTGGCTTTAAAAAAGTAGATTACACTAAAAAACAAGGGTTAGTAAATAGCGTTTTTTCTAATGTTGCTGATAAGTATGATTTAATGAATGACTTAATGAGTTTTGGATTACATCGCTTATGGAAAGATGAATTTATAAGACAAATTCCAAATCTTAACTCTCATATATTAGATGTTGCTAGCGGTAGTGGTGATATTGCCTTAAAACTTGCTAAAAAAGCAAGAGATAGGGGAAATAATATCTCTGTAACTTTAAGCGATATTAATGAAGAAATGTTGAAGCAAGCTAGGAAAAAAGCAATAGATCTTAATTTATTTCAAAACCTTAAATTTACTGTAGCAAGTGCTGAAGAACTGCCTTTTTCAGATAATAGTTTCGATTATTATACTATAGCGTTCGGTATTAGAAACGTACCTGACATAAATAAG
>NZ_CBCDJS010000007.1:0-21957 GCF_965035265.1 Rickettsia sp. | reverse complement strand
CCATATGTTCACTGAGTTTAGGCGGCAGCTGTATTATAGAGCTAACAAATAATAAAGTGAAACATCCTATTATGCTTAAGCCAAGAAGTTTATTAGTCTTCAAAAATGAAGCAAGATATGAATGGAAGCATGGGATTATACCAAGAAAGAGTGATAATAAAATAATCCGTAATAGGCGTATATCTTTGACTTTTAGAAAGGTAATTTTGTAAATCAGCTACCTTTTTTAGAATAAAAAGGCTTAATGAAAGCCCGAATTAAGGCTAATCTGAACCGGTTAAAGGTTCGCATAACGTCTCACGCTCCCCGCCGCCAGCTCAGTTTATGGGATTATGGGTAGTAAGCCATGTCTTGTAGTTTTAAATTAAAGCATACAAAGGCTTAACCACCGCCTGAATCAAGGCTAATCTAAACTCGTTAAAGGTTCGCATAACGTACCACACTTCCCGCCAGCTTAGTATTATGCTCTTTTATTCTCTTTGTAATGTTTAGTATACTTGTCTAATAGCACTCTAATCATTTTTTGATAAGGAACATGACTGTGAGTGGCTTCTGATTTAAAAAATTCTACGCTCTCTTTACTTAAAGAAATAGCTACTTTTACAGAATCATCTTTTAATAATAACTCTTTAGGATGCGGCAGAAAATCTTTTATTATTTTTACCGTACCTATTTCCCCCTCAGTGTATTTTATTCTTTTGCTCATAAATCCTCTTACCTTTACGCCAATATCCTGCTCCAAAAATTCGTATACGATTATCTTGAAACATAAAACGGATTGTTAAAATATTACCATCAACTTTGCCTAAACAAAAATATCTTTTTTACATGTTCACATGAATGAGGCAGAATTAATTTTTACTGCTCTTGCCGAATTATCTACTTGTCAGGTACAGGTATGGAAGAAAATAAAGTTGCAGGTAAAATAGGAGGAAATATAGCTAAAAACACTAAAATGGTCTTAGAAAATAAAACCGGTAAAAAAGTAATCTTAACAGAAAATTATTTACCGCCTAAATTTACAAAGTAACTAAGCTTAATTTGAAAAGCTTTAAGTTTTTTAACCACCAATGAGCATAATTTTTGGTGGTCGGGGAGGTCGAAAACTGCCAAAAGTCAGCCACACTAGGTTTTAAGCTTACAGTAACCCTTAAGCTCTGGACATACCTAATATCTCCCCGACCGTGAAGTCGAGGATTACATCGGTTTTGTGAGAAATGCTCTCACTTTTGGCAGAGGTTTCGACACCCCGAAATAGCATTTGCTACTCCAAGTATCATTTTATATATAACTTTCAAAAAGTCAATGATGGTTTATGACTCTTTTTATGTCATTCCCACGCAACAATGCTTTTGCGGGAATGACATACTTTAAATCTATGCAGTAAGGTCTTAATTATACTAAATCTGAGCTTACACCTGAGCTTGACCCTCCCATCAATGAAGTACTTTCGTGTGGTGCATAATCAGCATAGGTATTATCAATTGATAACATATTGAATAATTGCTGAAAACTATCTTCATAAAGAGGAAAGTGATCTTTAATACTAATCTTATTACTTTCTAGCCCCCTAATATTTTGTAATATCTCTTCAAAGGTTTTTATTGTTATTTTATACGGTAGAATAGGATTATTAGTAGGATATTTATTAACACTAGGCTTTATAAAAGAATATATATTACTTAGTATCGTGCCTAGAGCATTTATATTAGAGAATATTTTGTCTAAAGAATTTAAGTTTTTAAATTCTTGGTTTAAACTCTCTATTATTGTTTTTAGACCTACTAAGTCGTAGCCTTGTGAAGTTAATGTTATCATACTTTTATTATTTATTTGTGTACATACATCAGTATTTTCTAATTTATCTAACATTTTACTTACATCATCTAAATCTTTAATTTTTAAAATGGTATCTAATATATCTTTATCAGAATTTAAAATTTGATATTTTAAATTTCCATATTCTAGTTCCGAGAATTCTTTGTTCTTAGTTCTTCCCTTATACCAATCCCATCCATATTTAGCTGCCATCAATGAGGCTGCTACAAATCCTACTGCTCCAATAACATAACCCCACGTTCCGCTGCCATTTGTATCATCGTTAGGTTTTTCTGTAGTGGATGTGGTCGCCTCAGTGAAAGGCTTACTTAGTAGATCTAAAATATTTTTACCTATTTCTGTAGGTGATATATTGTCCAAATTTACGTTGAAAGCTTCTAGAATAATCTTAAGATTATCAGTAGTGAATTTGACGGGCATCTTCAATACATCAAAAATTTTTATCCCTGCTTCTTGAGCATTATCCAAAGTTATTTTGAAAGCCTTTAGAATAACCTTAAGATTATCAGTAGTAAATGTGACAGGTATCTTCAATGTATCAAAAATTTTTATCCCTGCTTCTTGAGCATTATCCTGAGATATGCCTAAATGATTTAGAGTATCCTGAAGAATATTAGTAAGCGTTTCGATAGATGTTAACTGTTTCTTATAAGTACTATAGTTATGTAAAGCATTTATAGCCTCTTCCTCAGTGCATTCATTTAAACCTAAGAAATCAGCTCCGTTAGTTTCGGTAATATTGCCTTGAGAGAACATATAATCATTCGTTACTTTATAAAGCTGATCAAAAATGTTAGCCGTACCGTTTTGATGAGGTGGTACAGCTTGTTTTAAAATAATATTATGTTCATTGTCAGAATTAACAATAAGATCAGTGATTTCATGTATTGCATTTTTATCTTTACAGTTACTAAACATTACTTCCAAAGGCGTATCTTTCGTTTGGCTAACTTCCTTAATCAGTTGTAAATTACATTGATCGTTCTCAGCCAAATAGCCCTTAAAGGTATCATCATTATTCTGCTTAAATACAGATAAATATGTCTTATTACCTATTTGATAGAGCCCATACATCAGCTTATTTTCTAACTTACCTACGATTTTACTTAAACCTACAGGCACAATACATTTAGCAATTTGCGAAACTACAGGTATATACATATAATGATTACTCCAATTTAAATTTGATAATTATGAGGTTAGGATATGGTTTTATTATATAAACCAATTCTAAAACCATAAAACGTGGTTTCTAAAGCATGTTAATATTTTTGTCAAGAGAAAGTTAAAATAAATTAATATATGAAGAAGGCACTTGAGATGGGTTAGGGTGATTGTGGTTGGAGCTTTATGTCATTCCTGCTTTGGTATTGTCGCGTGGATCAAAAAGCTCATTCTATGTCATTCCCGCGAAAGCGGGAATCCAGAAAAAAGTATAAATATAGAAATTTTTGAAATTAAAAGCGGAGGTTATCTCGCTTTAAGCTAAATTCCCGCTTTCGCGGGAATGACATAGAATGAGCTATACAACATTACTTCCCTATGCAGAAATTTTTAAAGATCTCACCTAGTATTTCTTCTACATTAATAACGCCCGTAATAGCACCGATAGAGCGTGCCGTCATTCTAATATCTTCAGTTGCTAGAACCAAATCATTATCTAAGCTAAAAGCCGTTAAATGTGAGAGAGCTTGTTTTAAATAATGACGATGACGCTGATTTGTTATATATGGCGTTTCGGTAAAACCTGCCATATTTTCGGCAATATTTTCGATATTTTTCAATATATCCTTAAGAGCTATTTTATTTTTTATCGACACCCTTAAGCATTTATATTTATTTTCAATCAAAAATATTTTATTAGATTCTATAAGATCAATCTTATTAATAATTAAGATAGTATTTTCATCAATTAAATCAGTAATATCTTCATTTATAGAGGAGTCTAATTTTTCGGCATCAAACATAATAATTTTAATATCCGCTGTTTTAGCCGAATTTATAGCTCTTTTTATACCTTCTTGCTCAATAATGTCGCTACTTTCTTCTCTTATACCTGCTGTATCTTGCAAAATAATAGGGTAACCGCCAATATCTAAATGACCCTCAATTATATCTCTAGTAGTTCCTGCGATATTTGAGACAATCGCTATATCTCTTTGCATTAAGAAGTTTAGTAGGCTAGACTTACCAACATTCGGCGGACCGATAATTGTAAGCTTAAGACCGCTATTTAGTAGTTCCCCTCGTCTATTATCGTTAAGATATTCAGATATTGTATTCACAAGATTTGTATGAGTGTTATTAACGTCGTTAAGGACGCTATCCGGTATATCTTCGTCAGGAAAATCTATATAAGCTTCAAGCAGAGAAATAATTTTTAGAAGCTGACTACGCCAGCTATTATATAATTCTTTAAGCCCACCGCTTGCTTGTCTAATGGCTTGCCTGTGCTGCATAATAGTTTCGGCATTAATTAAATCGGCTATTCCTTCTGCTGCCGTTAAATCAAATTTATTATTTAAAAAAGCTCTTTTCGTAAATTCTCCTGGTTCCGCTAAACGAATATCAGCTAGATTTAGTAACGCATTAATAAGCATTGTAGAGATAGCTTTACTGCCGTGCGGATGAATCTCGACTACGTCTTCGCCGGTAAAACTATTAGGCGACTTAAAATAAACAACCATAGCATTATCAATTAGCTCCTTGGTCTCAGGAACTGTAATTTGTTGATAATACATTAATCTCGGCTTAAAGTCTTTTTTACCGGTAAGTAGCTGCAAAACTTCTAAGCTTTTAGGACCGGAAATCCTAAAAACCGCTACCCCCGCTTTACCGAATGCAGAACTTTGTGCAAATATCGTTTCCACTTATTTTCTATGCCTCTTGCTTAAGTTATTTAATATAATATAATAGGTTCTGCGAACAAAATTTAAAATAATATATTTTAGTTTTTTTAGCTGCAAATTATAAGATTTTTTTGAAATAGGTATACTATTCCTGCAAAAATCTTATTAATTTTCGTATAAAAATCTCTTAAAATATAAATAGTTTAAATTTTGTTCACAGAACCTAACAAAAGAAATAATCATATTATTATTACTTGAGAAAATCATGACCCCAAAAACAACCTCTTTAAACTTTAGTCGTTTAAATTGTCAAATCCCGAATTATAAAACTAAAATTCTAGAACTTAGCAAGGAACGTGAGTCAAGTCCCATATATATAGATTTTGTTCAAAAATTTTTAAATTATATTCCGATAGATTATGATTTTGAGAATAGAGAAAAATTATTCCAAAATTTTGCAGATGAAGCCTTTAAGTTTTTTAGGCAAAGGTTAGAAAGGGCAAGAAAAATAGCAATAACAAAGGCGGTTATAGAAAATGATCCGGCAATAAATGTCTTGATATTACTTGATAATAAACCGCATATTGTTGATTTTATCATATGTTTGCTTAAAAACATGAATTTGCAAACTAAGTTTTTACTCCATCCGGTAATAAACTGCATCCGAAATAGTAAAGGAGAATTAGAAAAAATATTAGAAAATTCTGCACCGGATGAAAAATCAGAATCGATACTACATTTAACCATTTTAGGAAATTTTGACGATAAAACTACTACATTTTTAACCGAGGCTATAAATGAAAGATTAGAAGAGTTAGAGCAAAGCTATAGCCATTTACCGCAATTACTCACAAAATTACAAGATTTATCTAAAAATATAATTGGTAATGATAAATTAAATTCTGAAGAGGCTAAAGAATTCTTAAATTGGTTACAAAACGATAATTTGGTTTTATTAGGAACGCTTGATTTTGAGGTAAAATCTTTAAAATTAAGCAATGAAATAGGAGCAGCAAAAATATGGCAAGAAGTAAAAGACGAGATTGATGATATTATAAAATGTTCTGCTAGTCCTTTATATCAAAATCAATTAATAATACTCGGTAAAATAAATAGTGCGTCGCTTATCCATTCAGATAATTTAATCGACTATATCTTAGTGAAAAAATTTGATTCTTCGGGTGAATATATTTCAGGAAGCATAATTTTCGGCGTATATAATTCAAATATGTATTACCATTCAATAAGTAATATTCCTATCTTAAGACAAAAATTTAATTTTGTAATTGAGAAAGCCGGTTTTGCATTATCTGGTTATAATGCTGATAAGTTAAGAATTTTAATGGAATCGTTACCGAGAGAAGCTTTAATACAAATTGATCAAGGCGATTTATATTGTATGTGTCTTCATATGCTTTCAAGTATGATGAGTAAAAAGCTTAAATTGTTTATCCAATATGATTGGTCGAGTTCTTTTCTTAATATTATAATTTTCTTACCGAGAGAACGTTTAACGGCTGAAATACACAATATTATAGATTGTTATTTAGCAGAAAAATTCGGTAGTAAAATTTTATCTAATTATATCACCGAAGTAGCCGGTAATTTTTCTTATCTTTTTGTAACGCTTGAAGCACAAGGTGAACATAAAATAAATTTTGAAGCAGAAATAATACAACAAGATTTAGATCATATTTCTACACGTTGGAGCGAAGATTTTTATTTTAAGCTTTCTAAAAAATTCGGCGAATATCAAGCAGGTATTAATTTAAAGCTTTTTGATAATGTTTTTCCGGCAGACTATAGACAAAAATTTTCTCCGGAAATAGCTTTAGTAGATATTGAATATCTAACGGAAGCGAGCAAATCACAAAAATATATGTTTAATTTAGTTTCTGTAAATGAAACGGAATTTTACTTAAAAATATATAGTCCAAAAGTAAAACTTGCCCTTTCTAATATATTACCGCCAATCGAAAATTTAGGTTTTAAAGCAATTGATGAACAAACTTTTGCAATTAAGGAGGCTCTCGAAATCAAAGAAAGCTGGATATATAATTTTATCTTAACTTCTATCATACCGGTAAAAGATAATATTACCGAATTAAAAATAAATGTTGAAGAAGCTTTAGATAAAATGGCACTTGGGATGCTTGCTAATGATTCTTTAAGTAAACTGATAGTGCTTGCCGGTTTTAATTGGAAACAAGTTAAATTAGTAAAAGCTTTAACAAGATATTTACATCAAACGGGATTTAGTTACGGTAAAGGTTATGTGCAACTAACGCTACTTAAACATCCCGAATATACAAAAATGTTGGTAAATCTTTTTGATATAAAATTTAATCCTAAACATTCCGATAATAATTGTGACGTAATTAAAGATAAACTAAATAATTACTTAGCAACCGTTGATATGAGTAGTGAAGATAAAGTACTACGTAGTATGCTTGGTATAATTAATGCTATTACTAGAACAAATTACTATCAACCGCATAAACATGTTTTTTCATTTAAATTCGATTCCTCTAGAGTCCCCCATTTACCTAAACCTGTTCCGTTTGCCGAAGCGTTTGTTTATTCTAGAAATTTTGAAGCCGTTCATTTAAGAGGCGGTCCGGTATCGCGCGGAGGGCTTAGATGGTCGGATAGAGCAGAAGATTATAGGCTTGAGGTCCTTGGGCTTATGAAAGCGCAAATGACGAAGAATTCTGTTATTGTCCCTGTTGGCTCTAAAGGAGGTTTTTATGTTCATTTTACTGAGGAAAGGCTTACTCGTGATGAATATATGGAAAAAGTGGTAGAATGCTATAAGAATTTCCTCAGAGGTTTATTAGACATAACCGATAATATCGTTGATGGTAAAGTAGTACATCCGAAAGACGTTATTATTTATGATAAAGAAGATCCTTATTTAGTGGTTGCTGCCGATAAAGGTACAGCCTCGTTTTCGGATTATGCTAATAGTGTAGCAAGAGAGTATAATTACTGGCTTGATGATGCTTTTGCTTCTGGTGGTTCTGCCGGTTACGATCATAAAAAAATGGCTATTACTTCTAAAGGAGCTTGGATTTCCGTAACTAATCACTTTAAAACTTTAGGGTTAGATGTCCAAAAAGACCCTATTACCGTCGTGGGTATAGGAGATATGTCGGGAGACGTATTCGGTAACGGTATGCTAAGATCAGAGGCTATTAAATTAGTTGCTGCCTTTAACCATAAGCATATATTTATTGATCCTACTCCTGATTCTTTGATAAGTTTTAATGAACGGTTACGTTTATTTGAGCTGAAAGGTTCTAATTGGTCGGATTATAACCTTCAGCTTATTTCTAAGGGAGGCGGAGTATTTGAACGTAGCAGTAAATTAATAAAATTATCGCCGGAAATTAAAAAATTACTTGATATAGATTATAATGAAATATCGCCGGAGGAATTAATAAGAAGTATTCTAAAGGCAGATGTTGATTTGTTGTGGAATGGTGGAATAGGCACTTATATCAAAGCTAAAACGGAAAATAATTTAGAAATCGGTGATAAAGCAAATGATAGTCTTAGATGTAACGGTGAAGAAATTAGAGCAAAGGTTATAGCAGAAGGCGGTAATGTTGGTGTATCACAAAGAGGTAGAGTTGAATATGCTAAAAAAAGCGGACGCATAAATGCCGATTTTATTGATAATTCAGCAGGTGTTGATTGCTCCGATCATGAAGTAAATATCAAAATTGCTTTAAGCAGTGCGGTAACCTCAGGAAAAATTACTTTAGAAGAACGTAATAAACTTCTAAACGATATGACAAAGCAAGTTGAAGAGTTAGTATTGCTTGATAATTATAAGCAAACTGAAGCAATAACGATTATGCAATTATCTCCTACTTTAACCGTTAATATACTTAGTCAATTTATAGACATTTTAGAAGAAGAAAAAGTATTAGAACGGGAAAATGAATTCTTGCCTAGTGCAGAAGAACTGAATAGAAGAGCTATAAGCGGTGAAGTATTAACTCGCCCTGAGCTTTGCTTACTGCTATCATATAGTAAAAGGTCGGCTTATCACGAGTTACTTAATTCTACTTTTTCCCATGATAAATATTTTGATTCATATCTTATAGATTATTTTCCGGAAATGATGCAAAAAAAGTTTCGTAATGAAATTTTATCTCATCCTCTTAAACATGAGATTATTAAAACCGTTACTATAAATAAAATAATTAATCAGCTTGGAGGGCCGCTTATTAGTATTGTAAAGCGTGAGATTGGAGCTCCTCTTTGCGATATAATAAGGTCATATACCATTATTTGTGAAATTTTTGATCTTGATGACATATGGGAAACAGTGAGCAATTTATCTACTAATATTGATTACAATGTAAAAATTGATATGTTTACTGAAATAACGAAATTAATGCGTCGGGGTATTTCTTGGTTTATTAAAAATTTAAAACATCCTATTAATATTAGTGAAACTATAGAAGAGTTTAGAGTTCCTGCACAAAACTTAAGAAAAACGATAGGTACTTTATTAGCCGGAGAAACTAAAATAAGATTTGAAGAAAAATTAAATTATTATACAACTAGCGGAGTAGATGAATCATTTGCTGCTACTATCGCTACATTTGACAATTTAATTTCAGTATTTGACATTATATATATAACAAAACAGACTTCAGGGAGTGACAAAGATACAGCAAAGCTCTATTTTTCAATAAGTGATATGTTTAGTCTTGATTGGTTACGTAAAGCTTGCGATAAGCAATTGAACGATTCATTTTGGCGTCGTCTTGGAATTCAATCGCTAAAAGATGATTTATATGACAAACAACGTAGATTATTAATAAAAATAATTAATAAATCTAAAACAACTATTGATTTAGATTTATGGATTGATAATAATAATAACTTAGTTAGAAATTTTCTTGATTTTATTAAAGAAATTAAATCTCAAGAAATTATAGACTTAAATATAATTATTTTAGCAAACAAGAAGTTTGAACTATTCTTACAAAAACTTGAGTAAATTATGTCGTCAATGCTTAAGCAAATTAGGTTAGATTCAGGTAAAACTTTAAATCAGGTATCTAGTGATTTAAAAATTAGAAAAAAATATTTAGTAGCTTTAGAAGATGGTGATTTTGATGTTTTACCGGGAGAAGTATACGTAAGAGGTTACTTAAAATTATACTTAGAGTATCTTAATATAAAAGATCGAAATGCAGAGCAGCTAGAAGCTACTAAACAGAACGAGACAGAAAAATTATTAAATAATAAAAGAGCTACGGCGTTGATAAATTATAAACGTAAAAAACAATTAGTGCTTATATCTATTATAATGTTATCGATTATTATTGTAAGTCATCCATTCATAATTAGTGCTTAGAAAAAATGGATAGTGAAATATTAGACTGCTTACAGAACGAAGCTAATAAAGAGAAATTTGAAGGAGACACGAAACGCAGCACCGCAGCGTACACTTTAGTACATGAGGATGTGAGTACCGGCTCGACGTACAAATTACCTTTAGAAGCAAGTTATGCAAGCAGTCTAAAAAAATTAATGGAAGAAGTAGAGCATAGGCTTCATGGAGTGTTAAGTACACTTGCAACTAAGCAAAGTGAGATTCAGAAGTTACAAAACGAAAATAAAGAATTAAAAGATAATTATATAAAAATGCTAGATCAAATTAACATTTATATTAATGAACTTGAAGAAATAAAAAAACAGCAAAAATAATTATGTCAATTGTTACGATAACATTAAATAACAAGAGTTTTCAATTATATTGTAATAATGGAGATGAGGAAGAATTACTATCTTTAGCGAATAAATTGAATGACAAAATAACTGAAATTAAACTTGCGAGTCCCACAGCCTCTTTTGAGCTATTATTAGTTATGGCATCCCTTAATGCTCAGGCTGAAATAGCTAGCTTAACAGAAAAGCTTAATAAAAACGGCTTTCAAAAAAATCATCCCGACGAAGAAAAATTTGCAGAAACCTTAACTACTATAGCAGGTTATCTAGAAAACCTTGCACGTAAAATGGGAAAGTGATATATTAGCTCTTGGCTGCTTGGTTCGTGAGCTTAATATTAACCTAGGACTACCACTAACTTTTAGGACATCGTCCCTGTCTAATACTAATTCAGTTTAGATATATGAAGTCCACCTTTACATAAAGGTCTTTGAAGGATTTTAAGTAACGGCCAAAGCGGTCATGTATACTCGTTTAATTTGAAAAATTGGCTACGTTGTCTTTTGCTGATAATCCTCACGTACTAGTATGTACGCTGCGGTTATCAGCTTCAAGACACCTTGCTCTTTTCCAAATTAAACTTCGTCTACCTACTTTCGCTTACTCGCAGTAAACCTTTAAAATGAAACAAACAAAATCAAGCAATAAAGTTCTCGGTGCTTTTTTAGGCACTATCATTGAGTATTACGACTATAGTTTATACGGTTTTTCAGCGGCAATTATCGCCGATAAATTCTTTTCAGCTGATACTGATCCATTAACAAAGCTTGTAAATGTTTTTGCTGTTTATGCAGCAGCATATTTATCAAAGCCTATCGGTGCTTATATTTTTGGACGCATAGGAGATATATACGGTCGAAAGAAAGCGTTAAGTTTTACGATTATCGGCATTGTAATTCCTACCTTAATAATCGGTTTATTACCTGATTATTCTTCTATAGGAGTTTGGAGTACAATAATTTTAGTTGTATGTCGCTTCATGCAAGGTATTTTTATCGGAGGGGAATATGATGGAGCAGCAATTTACGTCATTGAACATTTAGGAGCAAAATACCGATTTACTGCCTCGGCAGTAACTAGATGTACAGGAGTAATGGGTTTATTATGCGGGATTGGTGCAACTAATTTCTTTAATTCTCATATTTTTCCGGAGTGGGGTTGGCGTATTCCGTTTTTGCTAAGTTTACCCCTTGCATTAATAACTCTTTATTATCGTCAGAAATTTGATGAAACGCCGGAATTTAAAGAAGCGCATGATAGGCAAGGTTCTATTGAAAAACTTAGTTTTATAATTAAAAAGCAATGGAAGAATATTTTACCGCTTATATTCTTAGCCGGAGGTTTTGGAGCAACATATCAAATTGCAATTATCTTTATGAAGCAATATTTACCGATTGTATTACCTTCAATCGGTATTATTATGAGCTCTTTTTCAGTCTTAATAGTAATATGCTTTGCTATTTGCATGCCAATTGCCGGCTTTATTGCTGACCGCTTAGGAGTTAATTTGGTATTAAAAACCGCATTTATATGTACTATTACGGCAAGTGTATTTTTTATGATAGCAGTAAAATATCAAATGACTAATTTAGGGCTTGCAGCTAGTTTAATGTTAGCTGCATCGGTCGCCCCTTTTAATGCCCTTGCTCATAGTATAGTTATTAAGTCTTTTGTAGTTAAGGAACGTTACCGTGTTATAAGTTTAGGACATAATATCGGCTCAATGTTAATGTCTGGTACTGCTAATTATATTTGTGCAAAGGTAATAAAGTCATTTGGTTTTAACCTATTCCCGATTTTATATCTTTGCATGTTTGCCGTACTTGCTTATTCTATGACCATGTTGTTTAGTAAGGATACTATATTAAATAAAGATCTAAAAAATGACAAATAAACATAAGTAATAAATTGTAATTATCTTAAAAATGACATATTATAATAAATGTTAATTTAGAGTTATATATAATATGGAAAGAATAGTGACCAACATGGATCAGCATGGCAGAGTGCTTATACCGGCTTCCATTAGAGAAAGATTTAATATACATCCAGGTGAAAAAATTACCATAGAAATTGAAAATAGGGAAATTAAAATCGTTAGCGTTGATAATATAATTGATGAGATACATAAGATTTTCACCAAAAATCAAATTGATAAAAATATTTCTATAGTAGATGATTTTATTGCTGAAAGACGTCAGGAATATTTAATTGAAGAAAAAAGAAGTAAAAGATGTCCAAAATAATATTTGATGCCTCTGCACTAATTGCCTTATTTGCTAAAGAAGATGGTTACCAATTGATTAAGAAACACATGAGAGATGGAGTTATTTCAAGCGTAAATATTGCTGAAGTTTATAAATATTGTATAGAAAAACAAGGCTTAACCGAAGAAACTGCAAAAATTCTTATTAAATTATCAGATATCAAAATTATAGACTTTTGTCCTGAGCAAGCACTAATCAGTGCAAATATAATTAATAAAACTAAAATTTATGGTTTATCGCTTGGAGACAGGGCATGTATAGCTCTTGCTATCTTTAAAAATTATCCTATTCTTACTTGCGATAAAGTTTGGCAAAAATTAGATTTAGGTATTAAGTTTATTATGGCACGATAAATTATTTTATATGCTTTAATCAAACAAGAAAAACTCACCTATTTCAGGAATAATAAACTTATTTTCATCAATATTATGCGTTTTCATAGCTTGCCGGAGTTCCAAAGGAGCCGCGTTAAAAGCTTCATCAGCTAATTGAAAGACATCAAAATGACTAGCTATAGAGTATTTAGAACTTAAGTCCAAATGAGTAAATACGGCTTCTTCAGGATTCATATGCACCGGTTTCATAAACCATCTTGGTTCATAAGCACCTATCGGAATAAGGCTTATTAAAATATTATGTTTTTTTCCGATCTCTTTAAAAAGAGTATCGTTATAACCCGAATCACCTATAAAACAAATATCTCCTATTTTAGTTTTAATGATAAAAGTTCCCCATAAGGCTTTATTTTTATCAAATATTCCTCTAGCTGACCAATGCTGTGCCGGCTCTAAACAGGCTTCTATATTATTCTTCTGATCTTTATATGATTCTCTCCACCCTAAAGTAACAATTTCTGCATCGCTAATATGTTTTTTGATTATTATGTCATTTATTAGCGGTGTAATAATCTTAGGCTTATCTCGTACCCATAAATCTTTAATTGTTCTGATGTCTAAATGGTCATAGTGATTATGGCTTATTAATATAACATCTATTTTAGGTAAATCGGTAAAATTAATACCAGGTTTAACCACTCTCTTTGGTCCTGCAAAAGTAAAAGGACTAACCCGCTCCGACCATACTGGATCAGTTAAGATATTTAAACCGTCTATTTGAATTAAAAAGGTTACATGTCCTATATATGATATCCTTATAGTCTCATTATCAGTTATTTTTTGTGGTGGAATATCAGTAGAAGTAAGTGGCAGTGTTGTTGGCCATTTTGGTCTTTTTGAAGTTATTTTCCATTTTAAAATATCAAGTAAAGTTTTAGGTTTGATATTAGGATCAATATTGAAAAACATATTTTTATTTTAGATAGATCTTCCTTTGGGTTTATTAGAGCTTTTAACTTGTTCAGTAAAAGATTTTGTTTCTTTAGTTGTCGGTTTATGTATAAATCCTTTAGTTTTTTCTCCTATCAACATGGCTTCTTGAAGTATGTCTTTTGGTAGTTTAGCTATAGATGCTGATATTTCCGGGGTTTGTTTTATTTCTACCGTTATCTTTTTTTCTTTATTTATATCTCTGCCTATTACTTCATCTAGTGGAACATTTTTATAATCTGCAAGAGCGACAATTGCTCCGGTGTCAGGTTTTTGTGTGCGACCGTCTACGACATTTTTCCATAGTGTTTCATGAGTATTTGTTCTTCTACTTAACTCATATGGGGTTATGTTTTCTTCTCTTAACACATTTTGTACAAATATTTCTAAATTATCTCTAATTTTTTTTAAATCTAAATCATCTTTATTTGTTTCTGATATATCGTTAATTCGATTAAATCTTTCTTTTGACCTTATATCCTCGCTCATTATTTTTTCCTGTAAAATTTACTCCTAAAAATTGAGAGTTAAAATAATTTATTTCCAAATGATAAGAATTTATGATTTTTAAGAGACTATCTATAAAGTTATTTTAATTGATAATTAAAGAGATTTTATAGCGAAAATTAATAAGATTTTTGATAGAATGATACTCCTATTTCAAAAAAATCTTATAATTTATAGCAAAAAAGAATTTAATTAGCTTTAAAATAACTTTATAAATAGCCTCTTAGACTTATTTATTAATATATAACTAATAAATGGTAAATAGAAGATAATTATAATGAAAATAATAAATTTAAGTTATTTAATTAAGCATTTAGGTCTTATATATGAAATTTAAATTAACCTATCTTAACTTTTTTTGTCACAAATTATAAAATTTTTCAGAAATAAGAGTCTTGTCTTTTCAAAATCGTATAATTTAAACATAAAATAACTTAAGATATGAATTAAATTTCAGATGCAGAATCTAAGATATTTTAAAAAGATTATATAAATTAAAAATTGTTTTCTCTGCATCTTGATCATTTATTAATAAGGTAATTTTAACTTCTGATATTTGCATCATGTTAACATTTATATTATCTTCTGTTAACTTTGCTAATATCGCTTCAAGTAATTTATAATCATTTTTAATCCCATAACCAATAAGTGAGATTGTAGCAATTTCGGTATCAAAAGTAAAATCTTGTATTTGCTTATCATCTTTTAAATTAGTAAGTAAAGTTTGTAAATTATTTTTATCGGTTAAATTTGTAATAAAACTATATTCTTCATTACTTTTTATCTCTTGCATAAACTCAATATGATTATTGTTTTGTGTAATCATATTTGCAATTTGCAGAAAATTTAACGAAACGCTCTTTATAGATATTTTTAATAAATTTTTATTAGAGGTAATACCGCTAATAACGCCATCTTCCATATTAGACCTCTTTTGAAATTCTACTTCTAAGGGTAATTTGTATGTTGAGCCTAGACTCGTATCCTCACGTACTTCTTTGTACGTTGCGGTGCGAGGTGAAGTGTCTCCTTCAAATTCCTCCCTAAATCCTCTTTCCGAAAGAGGTTTTGTATCCCTATTCCTTGAAGTAATTAACGTACCCTCTGTATTCGGTGAAAATGTTGAAAGAACGCGCATATCTATCTTATATCGCATTACTAACTCTACGGCTCTAGGGTGTAATACTTTTGCTCCACTTGATGCTAGTTCTAACATTTCTAAAAAATCTATTTCTTTTATCTTCTTTGCATTTGGAATAATTCTTGGGTCAGCAGTAAATATTCCCCCTACATCAGTATAAATATCACATCTATCGGCTTTCATAGCTGCGGCGATTAAAGCGGCAGTAGTATCGGATCCACCCCTACCTAAAGTGGATAATCTATTGAATTTGTTAATTCCTTGAAAACCGGCTATTATAGGGATAGTATTTAGCCGTAAATATTTTTCTAGTAAATCTGTACTAATTGATTCCACTAAAGCTTTACTATGATTATTATCGGTGAGGATCGGTAATTGCCACGCTAGAAATGATCGTGCCTTGATGCCTTCTTCTTGCAGAGCTAATGCAAGTAATGAAGCGGTGACTATTTCGCCACTAGAAAGTGCTGCATCATATTCTGCAAATTGCGAAGTTTGGTTAAGGCTTGATACTTCATTGCACAGTGTAATAAGCTGATTAGTAACCCCAGCCATAGCTGAAACTACTACGATTACTTGGTTATTTTTAGCTATTTCGGCTTTTACAATAGGAACAATTTTTTTTATTCTGTCGATATTTGCAACGGAAGTGCCGCCGAATTTTTGAATTATTAAGGCCATAGATTAGGAAGCCTAATAGAATATTATATAATTAATTTCCGCTTGTTGTCATCTAGCTTACTTACAGACAGTGTTGCGTGGCTCGATTCTGTCTCTGTCATATCCCCCGCGACTTGATCTCGGGATCCAGTTAAAAATACTAAAATTATTAGTATTTTTTATTGTTTTTTGGATACCGTGGTCAAGCCACGGTATGACACTGAGTGCTTTTTTATATCCACGCAACAATACCGCGCAGGAATGACATAAAAAGTATTCTTCGTTCCATGTAACACTAGTAGATCAAACCACAATACTTAAGCACTTGCAATTTCTTTAACATTTACGACTTTTTGATTTCGCTTAGTTAAAAATTCTACTCTACCTTCTATCAAAGCAAAAATTGTATGATCTTTGCCAAGTCCTACATTTATTCCAGGGTGAATTTTTGTACCACGCTGTCTAACTATAATATTGCCTGGTATTACATATTGTCCGTCAGCTTTTTTAACCCCCAGTCTTCGACCTGCCGAGTCTCTTCCGTTCCTAGAACTACCACCGGCTTTTTTGGTTGCCATTTTATAACTCCTTTATTGCTTGGTAATATCTAATATTTTTAATTCCGTCAATTCTTGGCGATGACCGGCTTTACGACGATAATTTTTTCTACGCTTTTTCTTAAAAACTATAATCTTATTATCTTTAAACTGATTAGTAATTTGAGCTGTGACAACGGCTCCTTTAACCATAGGAGTACCAATAAAAGAAGGCTTTGAATGTTCACCTATCATTAAAACCTGATCAAGCTGAATCTTTGCCCCAAGTTCTCCTTCAATTTTTTCGACCTTAATAACGCTATTTTGGCCTACTTTATATTGTTTTCCACCTGCCTTTATAACTGCGAACATGAAAAATATCTCTTTAAAAATTTATAAATATCTGTCGTATCATATTATTATATTAGAAATTAGTCAATGATAATATTATGTTATACTCGATGAACTTGAAAAATTGGCTACGTCATCTTACAAGGACGAGGGTGCTCACGTATTAACTATACGTTCCGCTCCTCGTCTTGTAGATTCCTTGCTCTTTTTCAAGTTGATCTTCGTATACTATCTTTTCACTTACTCACATTATCTATTAATACAAATATAATTGCATATTGTACAACTGTAGCAAATATTGCAGCTAGCAAATCATCAAGCATAACGCCTATACTGCCCTTAATATTTTTATCAAACCAATTAATAGGCCATGGTTTTAATATATCAAAAAACCGAAATAGACAAGAAGGCAATATGAAAAGTAATATAATATTTATTGTTAGCGGACTAAAATATTTTACTAAATGCGACTCATTAGCAAATAAAGCTGAAAAAAATACTAAAATGATAGTTAGCATTTGCCCGACTACTTCATCAATGACCACTTCTTTAGGGTCTTCTGAGTTTGTATAATTCAAATATATTTTAGTAAAATAAGTGCCAAGTATTAACAACATCAAACATATGCTAAAACTTATAATAAATATACTTACAAGCTGGGCTTCACCGAGGGTTAGGCTTGAGAAAGGAATAATTATTTTGTTATTAACAATAAAATATATTAAAAAGTAAGTTAAAGGAAAAGCAGCAAGCGAGCCAAAAGTGCCAGGGCAGTACTTGATTTTACCTATATAAAAGAAAGTAGCGAAAACTTCCGACAATCGTTTTTTAGTGAACATTTTCTAAATAAAATATACTAGATTAAATTTGTTAAAAATCTTATAATAAGATTTTCACTTATACAATAATAAATATCATGGGCATGAGTCTTAGCCATTTATTAATAGTCTTATTAATTATTTTTGTATTATTCGGTGCTGGTAAACTACCGCAAGTCATGTCTGAGCTAGCTAAGGGGCTCAAAGCTTTTAAAGACGGCATGAAAGACGATGGCAAAGATAATGATAAAAATAAATAATTAATTCTTGTCATTTCTACGTGGATACCGAGTCGTCATTGCGAGAAAATTACGTAAGTAATTGTACGTCCGCAATCTCAGGATGCTTGACAAGATTGTCACGCAGCCTACGGCTGCTCGCAATGATGACTCAGGCATTTACGCAGGCAACGCCCTAATTCCCCGAAACGGTAGAATATACACCGTTCTCTTTCCTAATAATATAATATTGTCTCTGAGCTACTGCGTCGACAAAATGGACATTACCTGATAAACCAACGTAGGGTTGTCTACTGCTCAGTCTATTTAAAAACCTTTCGGATGCAAATTCATTGCCTATATAGTTTGCAGTCATACGACCTAAATCATAAGCAAGAAGATGCATAAAACCCATATGGTTAATACCTAAGTCTTTTGCTCTTTCAGGAACATTACTATTAAGCAAATTTAAAGAACCGGTAAAGCTAATATCAATATTTTCAGAGTAATCAACATCAATACGGTTATCACCGATTAAAATAGCCTTTTTATCTAAATTATATTTACGAATACTATCAGCGAGTAGGTTTAAATTTTGAGGATCGTCCGATAGATAAATAACAGGTTTTGTCGTGTCGCTACGTTCATTTATAATATCGGTATTGTCTGAAATATTTCTTGTAGCTTTTGCTATAGATTCAGGATTATCATCATAGAATTCAGTGCGTGATAATGAGGCATTTTTCTGAATCAATATATTTTGCATTACTTGACTAATAGTTTGCGAATGCTTTCCTTTAGGTAATAATGCCATAAAATCTCTATGGTCGTTACTTGCGTAATAATTAATGATGCGTATCAGTTGTTTTAAAGGTGCATGACCGAATACAAATAATTTATCTTCTGCAAGAGCCGGATTATTTGACATAGTTATTATAATAATATCATTTTTCTTTGCTTTTTCGGCTATTAGAGAAGTAAAGTTAGAATATAGAGGACCTAGAATAACCTTGGTTTTGCGTGCTACTATTTTGTCCATAGCGGCTAAAACGTTTTTTTCGTCTGAACCATCGTAAGAAGTAACATGTATATAAGATTTTACTCCGTCGTTAAGTCCCATTTTAATCAGATCTTTATATTGTTTACCTACAATACTATCAGGTCCCTGATTCGGCATTAAAATTGCAATCTCAATTTCTTTTTGTTCTTTTTTAGGAAAACTTATAGGTTCTTCTTTAGGAGTTTGACAGGACGTTAAATATATCAAACAAAAAAATGATAGAACGATTCGTAGTTTATGTTTTATACTAGCCATAATATTACTTAAAATTAAAAAACTATGATTAGATATCTTTCCAAACCGGGATTATACATTGTTTCAACACCGATTGGTAATTTTGAAGATATAACGCTTCGTGCTATATCGACTTTAAAAAATTCAGATATTATCTTATGCGAGGATACTAGAATATCGCAAAAATTGCTAGCAAAACATGATATTCATACTAAATTACAAATTTACAATGATCATAGTGATGAGAAAGATAGAGAAAATATTATAAGTCTAATAAAAGCAGGTAATATAGTAAGCTTAATTTCCGATGCAGGAACTCCTTTAATCTCCGACCCAGGGTATAAGTTAAGTAGAGATTTACGTATGCTTAACTATCATGTAGATGTAGTACCAGGGGTATCTGCACCGATTACTGCCTTAACTTTATCGGCTCTTCCTACTGATCGATTTTTATTTTGCGGTTTTTTGCCTAAAACTACGGAAAGTAAGAAAAAAGTTTTTTCTGAACTAGTAAATCTTAAGGCTACATTAATCTTCTTTGAAACAGCCCCTCGTTTGATAAATACTCTATCGGTAGCTAAAGAAATACTAGGAAACCGAGAAATATGCGTAACTCGTGAGCTAACTAAAATGTATCAAGAGACGAAAACAGGAAATATAGATGAAATAACAGAGTTTTATCAAAATAATATTTTAAAAGGTGAGATAGTATTGTTGATTTCAGGGAATATACAAGAACAAAACCAACAAACAAATTTAGAAAAATTTATAGAACTTTGCTTAAGTAAAAACTTAAGTAGCAAAACCACTACCGAACTTGCTTATGAGAAATTCAAAGATGTTTATAGCAAGAAAGAAATATATAAATTAGTGAATGAGAGTAAGTAGATGTAGGCGTTGTGGCATGATTCCTATGTCATTCCTGCGAAAGCAGGAATCCAAGAAAAAAAGTACAAATACAGCAAATTTTTTAAATTAAAAGCTCGATATATCTTGCTTTATGATGGATTCCTGCTTTCGCAGGAATGACATTATACGGCAAGCATATTTTAGTGACAACCGCAACCTTTTTAGGTTTATTGTTTTCTGCTGAGTCCTCAAGCTTTTTACCTGCTGCCTGCATATCTTGACCAGCTCCTTGCATTGTATTACAAGCACTTGTTAAGAAAGCTACAGCTAATATAGAAGTTATAAGTGCTGAACGCATAAAATTTTACCTTTATAAAATTGAGTTTATAGTCAATTGATTTGAACTTGGTGCTTCGTTATTCGTCGACTCGCCTATTATTATGGGCTTCGCTCCTCACGCCTGTCACTAAATTCAACTGAATTGACTATAGATATTATGAAGTAAGCAAGAAATTGTCAACTTGAAAATGTATACTCGATGAACTTCAAAAATTGGCTACGTCGTCTTATAAGATCTGCGGTACTCACGTATTTAAGTATACGCTCCGTTCATCGACTTATAGACTCCTTGCTCTTTTTGAAGTTGATCTTCGTATATCTATTTCATTTACTGTGAGTTTATTAATATAATACTCGCAATACTCTTTAATAGGGCAGGTGTCACAATAGGGTTTTCTGGCTTTGCATATATATCTACCGTGTAGAATTAACCAGTGATGGGCATGAATTAGCCATTTCTCATCGATAATTTGTAGCAATTCTTTTTCTACTATTTCAGGAGTACCACCTTTAGCAAGCCCGATCCTTTTTGATACTCTAAATACATGCGTATCAACTGCCATTGTAGGCATGCCGAATAAGCAATTTAGTACAACATTAGCAGTTTTTCTACCGACGCCGGGCAATTTGATCAAATCTTTAAAGTTGTTTGGTACTGAAGCTTGATAATCGCTTATTAATATTTTACACAATGCTATAATATTTTTTGCTTTACTGTTAAATAGTCCGATAGATTTTATATATTTTTTAAGCCCTTCTTCGCCAAGTTCTAAAATTTTTTCCGGTGTATCGTAAATTTCAAATAAAGATTTAGTTGCTAAATTTACTGATATATCAGTTGCTTGAGCAGATAATATTACGGCTACTAATAAGGTAAAATCATTCTTATATATTAATTCAGTTTTCGGATTTGGATTATGCTTGCTAAAAATCTCAAAAATTTTATTAACTATTTGTGCTTGCATGATGTATTATGAAGAGTATATTTTAGAGAATAATATTTATATCAGGTTTTGAATGGCGGAAAATAAAAATTTTGAATTTATAGAAAATGAAATAAAAAATAACAAAGTAGTATTGTTCATGAAAGGTACTAAGGAAAGGCCTGAATGCGGATTTTCAGGAACGGTAGTAGCTATTTTGAATAAACTAGGCGTAGAATTTCGTGATATTAATGTGTTCGTTAATCTGGAATTTCGTGAAGATTTAAAAA
>NZ_CBCDJS010000006.1:0-23124 GCF_965035265.1 Rickettsia sp. | reverse complement strand
CATCCCGTGGCTTGACCACGGGATCCAGGAAAATAATAAAAAATACTAATAAATTTAGTATTTTTAACTGGATCCCGGGAACTTCGTCCCGGGATGACATCGAGATCTTTTTAAAAAATGTCCGGTACTATACTATTTACTACCAAATGAAGAAACGATTTTATTAATTAATGATTCAATATTAATTGCCGATTGAGTATATCTTATTTCTTCATTAGCCGCTAAATTTTCATCGTCATTACCTGGTACGATTGAAATATACTTACCTCCAAGTAATCCACTGGTGACTACTTGAGCTTTAGAATCTTTAGGTATTTTAACATCATCATTAATATTTAGATATACACTCGCATAAAAGCTATTTGGATCTAAAATAATTTTCTTTACAATACCGATTTTTATACCTGAAATCATTACGTCGCTTCCGACTGTTATCCCTTCCGCACTTTGGAAATTAGCAGTTACCTGATAACCTTTTGAGCTAGTTATAGAACTACCTGCTTTGTAGGCAAAAATCAAAAATAGCAAAGCAATAATTAATACTACAAAGCCGATAATTGTTTCAATAATATTCTGTTTCATTGTTTTTAATGTTATTTAGTTACGGTTGCCATCTATTATATTTAAGATTTGATATTTTAGATGATGTTTTAGCTGCTCTATTATTCTTTTGCCATGGAAAAAGTTGAATATTTTTTGGTATCTCATTTACTAAATGATGTAACCAAGCATGCCAACTTGGCGGAATTTTTGTAGGTTCATTTACATTTTTATAAATAACAAACCTCCTCGGACGCCCTAAATAATCAGTATTACGGCTTTCATAATATTGATTCAAAAACTCATCTTCTCCTACTTTTTTATGAAAAAAAGTAATAAAAAACTTATCTATCCACGACATTTTAAAATTTCTATAGCAGTTTGTTTTCCTTGCGCTGCAAGTTTATCGGCAGCAATATTACCGCTATTATTTGCATGACCTTTTACCCATTTCCAAATAATAGTATGTTTACTCAATTCTGCGTATAATTTTTGCCATAAATCAGCATTTTTAACAGGTTCATTGTTGCTTTTACACCAATTATTTTTTATCCAATTATGAATCCAAGCAGTAATTCCTTGTTGCAAATATTTACTATCGGTATAAATCTCAACATTACAAGATTTTTTCAAAATCCTCAATGCTTCAAGTGCGGCCATAATTTCCATACGATTATTAGTCGTATCTAACTCATACCCAAATATTTCTTTGCTAGTATCATTAAATTGAAGTAAAGCTCCCCATCCTCCAGGACCAGGATTACCTGCACATGCACCATCAGTATATATAACTACTTTTGAATCCATATATGGGCATTAACTAGGTTTGGGTTTAGAAGAGTTACGAAACTTATCTAACATTATAACATTTGGATTTGGAGATAATGAAGTTTTATAACTTTTATTATTACTTATTTCCTCTTCATGTTGATGATTTTCTTGTATATTTAACGACTGCTTAAAAGTTAGGCTGTAATTATTATTGGAATCAACAAAACTTATAAGTGCATCAAAAGGTACGTAAATTATTTCTTTAACACCGTCAAAACTTACTGTTAAAGAAAAGCCCGTATCATTTACTATTAAATTTTCAAACTGATATTGCAGTACTATTGTTATCTGTTTTGGATATGCTTGCCTAACTTTTAAGGGTAAAATTACCGCAGGGTTATCGGTTCTGTATGATATATATATTAACTGATCCCAATATAATTTTTCATGCTGAATTTTTGTTAGAATTTTTTTCACAAATTCTAGCATATATTCATTCACAAATTTTTTATATTCGGTATTCATATGAGAAAAATAAATAAAAATAGGTAGACGGAGTTTAATTTGGAAAAGAGCAAGGCATTTTATATTTTTTGACCGCAGCGTACATATTAGTACGTGAGGATCAAAAAATATGAAACAATGACGCTAATTTTTCAAATTAAACGAGTATACGCGAGGGTTTTTCTGTTGCCCGGCAAACCCCCAAGCCGCGTAAGGTTAAGCTGCTAAAGCTGCACCTACACGATTATTATCGTTTGCGTTTCTTTGTTTTGACCCATATGACAAAAGCCATCGGCGGAATCATCCCGAGTAAAAGCAATCTTTTTATTAGGCACGTCGATCCTATTTCGCCCCCAAAAAATACTCGATGAACTTCAAAAATTGGCTACGTCGTTCTACAAGATCTACGGTGCTCACGTATTAAGTATACGTTCCGCTCCTCGACTTGTGAACTCCTTGCTCTTTTTGAAGTTGATCTTCGCATTGCTAAGAAGTATTACATATTTAAACTTCTTTAAATAACGAAGCTAATAAAGAGGAATTTGAAGGAGACACGGAACGCAGAACCGCAGCGTACACTTGGTACGTGAGGATTCGAGTACCGGATCGACGTACAAATTACCTTTAGGAGCAAGTTATTTAGAAAGTTTTGGTGGAGGCGTCGGGTACTGCCCCCGAGTCCGCAACCTCTATTCTAAATTACGTTTATTACTATAGCTATTACTAGCACCAAATATTATGCCTTAATTTGATTAAAATGTAAAGGTTTTCTAGATTTATATTAAAAATATACTTATAATAAATGTTTAGACTTCTAAATTAAAAACTTATTATGCTACCAAATCTTGGAATTATCGCCGGCAGAGGTTCATTACCTTACTTAATAGCAGGTAACTATACAAAGCAAGGCGGTAATTGTTGTATAGCCGCAATTAAAGACGAAGCCGATATAGATCAAATTAAAAATTTTGAATATAAAGTTTTAAAAATCGGTATGGTCGGGGAAGCTATAAAATATTTCAAGGATAATGAAGTACAAAATATTATTTTTATAGGCGGAGTTAATAGACCGAATTTTAAAAATTTAGCCGTAGATAAAATAGGCGGTTTATTGCTTTTCAAAATACTTGGACAAAAAATTCGAGGGGATGATAGTTTGCTAAAAATAGTAGCGGATTTTTTTGAAAGTTACGGTTTTAAAGTAATTTCAAGTAATGAAATATATAAAAATCAACAATGTGACTCCAATATTATAACCGATACCACCCTTACGAGTTCAGATAAAAATGATATTGAGCTTGGAATACAAATATTAAATCATCTAAGTCCATTCGACATCGCACAATCTGTTATAGTTAAAAATGGCTACATACTTGGTATAGAGGCTGCCGAAGGGACGGATAATTTAATAGCAAGATGTACAGATTTACGTAAAAATCCTTATGGAGGAGTATTAGTAAAAATACCGAAATTAGGTCAAGATAATAGACTAGATATGCCAACGATTGGTCCTAATACTATAAAAAATCTTGCTAAATATAATTACAAAGGAGTAGCGATTCAGAAAAATAACGTAATTATAGTCGAAGAAGAATTAACTATAAAACTCGCTAATGAACATAAAATTTTTATAACAAAATGTTAGCAATAGGTATTACCGGTAGCTATGCTTCGGGCAAAACTTTTATTTTGGATTATTTAGCAGAAAAAGGATATAAAACTTTTTGTGCCGATAGATGTATAAAAGAATTATATCAAGATTTGAGCGTGCAAACTCAAATATTAAGATTATTACCTGAACTTGAGTATTTCAATATTGGAAAAATCAGTAATTTAATCTACAATAACGGCCTAGCTAGAGAAAAGCTGCAAAATTTTATTTATCCCCTACTAATAGATAAACTCATTTTATTTAAAAAAGAAAACGCTAATTCTAAATTTGGTTTTGCCGAAATACCACTGCTTTATGAAGCTAAATTTGATAAATATTTTGATTTTGTCGTAACAATACATTGTTCTGAAGAAATAAGAATGCAAAGAGCTATAACAAGATCTTCATTTGATATAGAAATTTATAATAAAATCAAAGAAATTCAACTGTCACAAGAGAGCAAAATAGCAAAAGCAGATTTTGCTATAAATAGCGGCGTTGATATGTTAGAGTTGGAAAAACAAATAGCCGAGTTAATTCTTGTTATTGCAAGGAAATTATAAGCTTGTTGTATAGCACTTATGTCATTCCCCCACCAGCAATAACGATTTTAAAAAATAATACAGGATTTGGAATGTCAAGTTTAAGAGAAATAATTTTAGATACCGAAACTACAGGACTTGACCCAAAAGGCGGTCACCGAATCGTCGAAATCGGTGCAATTGAGATGGTGAATAAGGTATTAACCGGCAGACATTTTCATTTTTATATTAATCCTGAGCGAGACATGCCGTTTGAGGCTTATAGAATTCATGGTATTTCCGGTGAGTTTTTAAAGGATAGGCCGTTGTTTCATACTATTGCCGATGATTTTTTAGAGTTTATCTCTGATAGTAAACTTATTATTCATAATGCTCCTTTCGATATTAGATTTCTAAATCATGAATTATCATTATTAAAAAGAGCTGAAATCAAACTTTTAGAACTGTCAAATGCTATCGATACTCTAGTTATGGCTCGAAGTATGCTTCCTGGAGCAAGATATAGTCTTGATGCTTTATGTAAAAGGTTTAAGGTTGATAATTCCGGAAGACAACTTCACGGTGCTTTGAAAGATGCAGCATTGCTTGCAGAAGTCTATGTAGAACTAACGGGCGGTAGACAATCTGCTTTTAAGATGATTGATAAATCTACCGAAATAAATAACTTAGCAACTAATCAAGTAAATAACAAAACAGAACAAGCTACTATTGTTATTAAACCTACTAAAGAAGAGCTGCAAAAACATAAAGAATTTATAAATAAGATTTTAATACCGGCTTGATTAATGTCATTCCTAGGCAGCGTTGCTTGCATGGCTCGAGAAAAGTGTTCGATGTCATTCCTGCGAAAGCAGGAATCCAGCATAAAGCGAGATAAATCGAGCTTTTAATTTCAAAAATTTGCAGTATTTAATATCTTTTTTCTGGATTCCCGCTTTCGCGGGAATGACATTGGATAATCATGACTAACAAAACTAATTTAACAAATTTCTTTGTACTTATAACCTTTATAATACTGATCTCTTTAGGCTTTTGGCAGCTTAGCCGCTTAAAAGAAAAGAAATTATTTTTAGCTTCAATGCAAACTAACCTAACCTCACCTGCAATTAATTTAGCAGAAATTCAAGACGGTTTACCTTATCACAAAGTAAAAATTACCGGTCAATTTTTGCCTAATAAAGACATATATTTATATGGCAGACGTTCAATGTCGAGTGAAAAAGACGGCTATTATTTAGTGACTCCCTTTAAAACTTTAGAAAATCAAATTATTTTAGTAGCACGAGGTTGGTTTAGTAATCGCAATAAAAATATGATTGCCCAAGCTACAAACGAGCATCCTCACGAGATTATCGGCGTTACTATGCCATCTGAAAAAACTCGTAGTTACTTACCTGCTAATGACGTTAAAAATAATGTGTGGCTAACGCTAGATTTAAAAGCTGCATCCGAAACTTTAGAGTTAAATCTAGAGAATTTTTATATTATCAAGGAAGGAAAAGACATTAGCAATCTAGATATTTTATTACCGCTTTCGATAAATCATTTAGCAGCTATTAGAAACGACCATTTAGAATACGCCCTAACTTGGTTTGGTCTTGCTATTTCCTTAATCGTAATATATGTGATTTATCGGCGTAATGTTATTCCTGTGTAGGTAGTTTATGTCATTCCCGCGAAAGCGGGAATCCAGTGCTTTAAGACTTTTTAAAAGCTCGATTTATCTCGTTTATGATGGATTCCCGCTTTCGCGGGAATGACATAAAATGATCCACACAATATAGAAAAAAAGAAATAATGAGTGATTTACAAAGGCAAGCATCCGATCCTAATTATTCCGTTTGGGTATCGGCGTCTGCCGGTACCGGTAAAACCAAAATCCTAACCGATCGATTTTTACGTTTGTTAATAACGGGCGTAGAGCCTTCAAATATTTTATGCCTTACTTTTACTAATGCTGCTGCTGTAGAGATGCAGGCAAGGATTAATAGCAAACTTCGGTCTCTTTCTCTTTGCAATGCAGAAAAACTAGAAGAAGAACTCTTCTTAATGACCGGCAATAAGCCGCTACCGCAAGAAATAGAAAACGCAAAAACCTTATACGATAAAATACTAAACAGCAATGAGCCTTTAAATATCTATACAATTCATGCTTTTTGTCAAAAAATTCTTAAAACTTTTCCTTTAGAAGCAGGCATAACACCGGAATTTAAAATTCTTGAAGAAACCAAGCTGCAAGATATTTTTCTAAATATCAGAAACGAAATTTACTTAAGCGATGAACATAACGACTTAATTAAAATTTTGCTGAACCGCTTTCATGAAATAACACTGCAAGATATTTTTACTGAAATAATCGAGCAGAAAATTAAATTCAAAAAGTTATTTACTCATAAAACTATTCTTGAAGAAATATACAATAAAAGATTAGCATTAGGAGAATTAAATAATATTTATGATAAGGTAAAAAACTTATTTCTAGAATATGATTTGGAAATAGAACCGAAAGAACTTTTTTTTACGAAAGACGGAGGAAAACGTAAAAGCCTTTTATCGAAAGAGTTAATAAGAAAATATCCTAAATTATTGCTAGAGTTAGAAAAAATTACCTCTGAAATTTACCGCTTGGATGAGCTACGTCGCATAGAGGAGCTAGAATATCATACAAACTTACTTACTAAACTTGCTCATATTATTTTAAAAAAATACGATTCATATAAAGAAGAAAATAATTTACTCGATTACGACGATTTAATTTACTACACCGAGAAATTACTGAATAATAAAACTACGCATGAATGGTTAGTACACAAACTTGAAAACGAGATAAATCATATTCTTGTTGATGAAGCCCAAGACACAAGCCCCCCGCAGTGGAATATTATCACTACTTTAATAACAGAATTTAATGCGGCAGATAGACAACAAAATGTCATACCGTGGCCTGACCACGGTATCCAGAACAAAATAAAAAAAGACTGGATCCCGCGATCAAGTCGCGGGATGACAATTTTCATAGTAGGCGACGATAAACAATCTATCTTCAGTTTTCAGGGGGCCGATCTTGCTAATTTCAGCTTAGTAAATGAGCAACTAAAAGCAAACCTTATAAGTGCTAATAAGAAATTCAAAAATATCACCCTTGAATATTCATATAGATCATGTGCAGAGATTTTACAATTTACTCATAATGTTTTGAAAAATATAAAATCTGATTACCCGAATTTATTCCTTTCAAATAATCCGTTTATATCCTCATTTCGTACACATCAAGGCTCTGTAACGGTATGGCCTTTAGTAACGAGTGAAAAACAAGAAGAGCTTTTTTGGGCATTGCCTGAAGATTATGAAAATTCTAAATCTGCCGCCGATTTGCTTATAGAAAAAATCGTAAATTTCATAAAAGAAAAAATAGAAAGCAAAGAAATCTTGCCATCTACTGGTAATATAACATCTGAAAGAGATTTTATGATATTAGTACGGAAAAGAGATGAATTTAGTAATAATCTTATAAAAGAGCTTAACAAAGCAAAGCTTAAAGTTGAGACAAGTGATAGGGTTAACCTTAAAGAAAATCTAACGATAATGGATTTAATTTCGGTAGCTAAATTTGTGTTATTACCTGAGAATGATTTAAACCTTGCAGGCTTACTAAAATCACCGATTATCGGCATGAGCG
Organism: Rickettsia sp.; assembly: GCF_965035265.1. NCBI lineage: Bacteria > Pseudomonadati > Pseudomonadota > Alphaproteobacteria > Rickettsiales > Rickettsiaceae > Rickettsia > Rickettsia sp. The sequence goes on along the minus strand of NZ_CBCDJS010000006.1, from coordinate 15,437 downwards.
AGCAGCAATTATACGAACTTCTTGTAAATAAAAGTGATAATAGCTTATGGGATATACTCTCTTCTCATGAGAAAATATATAATAAGCTAGATTCTCTAATTGAGATTTATCAAATATCGACTGCCGAAGACTTCTTTGATTTAGTGGTGAATAACTTAAATTTACGAGAGATTTATGATTATGATAGCGATGAGATGATAAATGAGCTGTTAAAGTTAAGTAAAAATTATGCGAATGATATAGATAATTCTTTGCAAGGATTTGTTGCCTGGTTTGAAAATAACAACATTACAGTTAAACGTGATATGGAGCATTCGGACAAAATAAGAGTAATGACCGTACACGGCTCTAAAGGGCTTGAAGCACCGATCGTTATACTATGCGATTCTACTACTTTGCCGGTAAGCAGCAATAAATTTATTTGGGATGATAAAGGTGAAGCAGACCTCTTGCAAACGCCTGCTAATAAAGAGGAATTTGAAGGAAACACGGAACACAGCACCGCAGCATACACAAGCGTACGTGAGGATGCGAGTACCGGATTGACGTACAAATTACCTTTAGAAGCAAGTTATGCAAGAGGGCAGATGTTTTTTTCTGCTAATGCTGCCGATACTCCAGAATTTTTACAAACACTAAAAGAAGCTGAAAAACTAAAAGACTTACAGGAATATATAAGGCTACTCTACGTTGCGATGACGAGAGCTAAAGACCATCTAATTATATGCGGTTTTAGTAGTAAAGCTGCCACTCCTGAAAATTGTTGGTATGAAATGACTAAACAGATTTTCAATTAATAGTTGTTTAATTAAATATAATATGTTATTAAGGCGTGCATATAACTTAAAATAGCATATTATGTGGAATATTTTAGAATTTTTAATAGAGTTTAGAGAATTTTTAGAAAATAAAGCAACAATTAAGATAGAGAAATTTAAGCAATTACCGCCTTTACATGCCGCTGCCTCAGAAGGTAATATTTCAGATGTAAGAATATATTTACATAGAAAATGTGATGTAAACAAGCAAGATATTAAGGGTAAAACCCCCCTACATCATGCTTATGAAAAAGGTAATAAGGAAATAATAGAAGTACTGCTTCAATATCATGACATTGATACGAATATTCAAGATAATAAAGGTCATATCCCTGAGTATTATAATACCGAAAGACCAAATATGGCTATAAGCGGTATAACGCCAATACAAAAATTAGCTTTAGCAGCTTAACTCTCTACTCTCTACTGCGATTAAAAATGGGGGGATTACCAAATGAATTTTGTAGTTTAATGCTCTATGAGACTGTTAGATTCTCTCTTGGCACACAGGCTTCTATGACTTATATTTACCTGATTCAGTATAAAGAGGCCGATAAAAGACGTAGAAATGACTCCAGAGAAGCAGTTGCTTACAAAGTAGCATGGTCAGCCGCTGAAAAAAAATACCATAAAAATGATAAAGAACACTGGGTAGAGAAATAAATTATTAAAGAAACGTCGTAAAAGCTAATAATAGAGTTTTTTCTTGATTTATTATTAAAAGTCTATATATTAGCGATTTTTAATAATTTTGAAATATCTGATGTTCCTTTACCCTTCTATAAATTTAACTCAAGTAATTGAAACCAATGATCTTGATTTATTAAAAAGAATAATCAAACAAGATAAAGCTAACGTTATTAATAATATAAATGATCAAAAACTTCTGCATTTAGCAGTAAGAGAAGAGCATACAAACATAGTAAAATACTTACTTAAGAAAGGAGCTAATCCCAATATATTAGATCAACACGGGAACTCTATAGCTCATACTGCAATTATTGCAGAACATAAAGAACTAGCACTTAATATATTGAAACTGCGTAATCCTATAAATATCTATCAATTAACTCCGTTTAACTTTAATTTAGATGCTAAAAATAACAATAATAACGCATTAGTACATCTAGCAGCTAAAAAGGGGCATAAAGATATTGTAGAATTATTGCACTATTATAATGCAGAATTAAATATTTTAGATTTTCATGGTAACACAGCTGTTAATATTGCAGTACAAGAAGGGTGTCAAGATGTAGCAGCATATTTACTTAAGATAGGCGTCAATTCTAATATACCTGATCGTTACGGTAATACACCGTTATATTATGCAATTCAGAAAGAACAAAAATCTATGGAATTAATGCTCTTAAAGAATGGAGCTAATAATATTCTGCGGCCTATAGATAAAGATCATTCAGTACTATTTAAAGCAATCGTAGAAAATGATCATATAGAAATAATAAATATTTTGGATAATGAAGAGAGTAATATTAATACTAAAGAAATCTATAGCTATACCCCGCTACATTTTGCCGCTAATTATGGTAACTATTTTATAGTAGCATTATTACTTAGCTATGGAGCTAATCCTAATATACAAAATAATAATGGCGAAACTGCGTTACATTTTGCTGCCATGAATGGTTGTGTAAGAACTATAGAGTGTCTTATAAAAAGTGGGGCAATAATAGATAGTTTTGATAAGTTTGAGAGAACTCCTTTAGAACTTGTAATTAATAGCGGAAATACAGACGCAGTTAAGTTATTTTTACAATATGAAGCTACTATCAGTAATGCTCTAAGATCAATATCTAAATATACTAGTGAAGAATTAATAAATTTATTATATGCAGAACATACCTTACAAAAAATAAAAGAGGACACATGGGTAGTACAAAAAGTAGGGATGAGCTTTATTTCTATTAAACAAGAAGAAATACAACGTCTCTTAGAGTTTAAAAAAAGTGAATGGCAAAAAACTCTAGCACCATATAATATATTAGATAGAAATTTTCATAAATATCTAGATGCTTTATTTCATGTAAAAAAATATCATGATTATAAAGATGAAAAATTTAAACATAAGTTTTATGATGTTTATATTAATGCCGAAGCAGTTAATCAGCCTATTTTATCTTTAAAAATATTGTCGTTAAGTACAGTTAATAAATTCTTCCATATAGAGGAGGTGATTAACAATAGTATGATGCAAGATGTGTTTACTCAATGCGATATTAATTTATTAGGAAATGATTCCCCTACAGAAGAAGTCATATGATTTTATTATAAACAGCAATAATAATTGCATTATTAGACAAAAATACACAAAGTTACTAGATTTAAAAAATTGAATCCTTGAAATTCTTTAAGCCTATATGTATATTTAGGTATTAACTGAATTTAAGTTCTTATGAAATTAGCAAAATTATTAAGTGTCCTGTTCATTATAGGACTATCTTTAAGTGGCTGTAAAAGCAAAAAAAACAGCGATGACATAGTAGTTCCTATTCCTACTCTTTATAATGAAGGTCTTACTTTACTTGAGAAGAAAAAATATAAGAAAGCTGCAGAAGGGTTCGGAAGAGTATTTTACCAACATCCCGGTAATGAAATGACCCCGCAAGCTGAATTGATGCAAGGCTATTCTTTATTCCTTGCCGCTCAATATGAAGAAGCAATTGACGTGCTTGATATGTTCATTAATTTACATCCCGCAAATGTTGATATTGCTTATGCATATTATCTTAAAGCTCTATCATATTACATGTTAATTTCAGACGTAAACCATGATCAGTCTAGAACTTTCCTTGCTAAAGACAGCTTTGAAGACGTAATAGCAAAATTCCCTAATACCAAATATGCTATTGATTCATCTTTAAAAATTGACCTAGTAAACGATCATTTAGCAGGTAAAGAGATGACGGTAGGAAGGTTCTACTTAAAGAAAAAGAACCCTATGGCAGCTATTAATAGGTTTGAAGAGGTAATTGATAATTATCAAACTACTTCTCACTCGGTAGAAGCTCTTTACCGTTTAGCCGAAAGCTATATGATGCTTGGACTGCCGGATGAAGCAAAAAAATATGCCTCCGTGCTAGGTTACAACTACCCTGATAGTCAGTGGTATAGTTATGCATATAAGTTGGTTAAGTAATGCACGGCTCTTAAAAAAGCGTTTTATGTCATTCCCGCGTAGGCGGGAATCCAGCAATCTTTAATGTCATCCCGCAACTTGATTGCGGGATCTCAGGACACAGTCTATGATACAAGATCCCGTGGTCAAGCCACGGGATGACACCGAAAGGAACTGGATTCCCGCCTACGCGGGAATGACATAATGGCCATGCAATGCAGCTTTTTCAAATTCAGCGAGTATATAACTATGTTTCATAGTCTTTCAGTCAAGAACTTCATTCTGATAGACGAGCTGGAAATTGAGTTTAATAAAGGTTTATGCGTTATTACCGGTGAAACGGGAGCCGGTAAATCTATTTTACTTGATGCTATTTTATTTTGCCTAGGTTATAAAACTTCAAATAATATAATAAAGCGTGGAAAAGATTACGCTGTTGTTAATATAATATTCTCTTTAAATGAAGAAATAAAAAATTTTCTGATCCAAAATTTTATTGAGCCTGAAGATTCATTGCTTGTAAAATGTTTGCAGAAAGCTGAAGGACGAAAAAATTTTTTCATTAATAATCAAGTAGTTAATAAGGCTATCATGCAGCAATTAGCTACTCTTTTATTTGAACTTCATGGACAAAATAATAATATTTCTCTTCTAGAGGTAAATACGCAGCGTGATATTTTAGATAGTTACGGAAACCTTTTGGACTTTCGAGCAGAGCTTTCCAAATGTTATCAGACTTGGCAAGATACTCGGAAAGAAATTGCCGAAATAACACTTAAACAAAATTCTATAGACCAAGAAATTGAGTATTTAAGTTTTGCAACGGAAGAATTAATTAAATTAAACATTCAAATAGGCGAAGAAGCGAAACTCGCAAATATACGAAAAGATTTGCAAAATAAAGATAAGGATTTACAGCTAATAAAAGATATTCTAGAACAGATTAATAACCCTGAAATAAATACATCAATTAATAGAGCAGAAAAATTATTAGCAAGACAAAGCGATAATAAGCGTTTTGAAGCTATCGCTACAAATTTAGAAGAAGCCTATAATAATCTAGAAGAAGCACGCCAAGAATTATCAAATCTGTTAGATAGTTTTAATCATGAGGAATATAATCTCGAAGAAACAGAAGAAAGATTATTTTTAATAAAAGCTATTAGCCGTAAATATAATGTTCCCGCTGATGAGTTAGGTATATTTTTAGATAAATCTTTAGAACAGCTCGGTATATTAAAAAACAAAATAGCAAATAGCAATGAGTTAAAAGCTCAAGAAGTACTATTGCAGAAAAAATATTATGAACTAGCGAACGCTTTATCCGCAAAGCGTCTTATCGCTGCAAAACACCTAGAAGAATCATTGCATCAGGAGCTAAAACAGCTTAAAATGGCGAAAGCAATTTTTGAGATTGAAATAACTGCTAAAAAAGAACCGACATCCGGCGGTAATGATGATATTGTGTTTAAAGCTTCTACTAACCCAGGGATGGCAGCAGAAGCAATTAATAAAATCGCTTCCGGCGGTGAATTATCTAGGTTCATGTTAGCTTTAAAAACTTCTTTGTTTGATAAAATGGTAAAACAATCTATTATATTTGATGAAATAGATGTCGGGATTGGCGGAGAGGTTGCAGATAAAGTAGGTGAGAGATTAAAAAAGCTCAGTAGCGTTACTCAAGTAATCGTTATTACGCACCAGCCGCAAGTAGCAGGTAAAGCAGATTTGCATATAAAAGTTGAGAAAACACAGCTAGAGAAAGAAACAAAAGTAACGGTAAAAGCTTTAAATTTAGGTGAAAGACAAGAGGAGCTTGCCCGCATGATTTCAGGTAAAACAATTACCGAGGCAAGTTTAAAAGCGGCAAAGGAGTTGCTGCACTTGTAATGAACGTCATTGCGAGAAAATTGCATAGCAATTGACGAAGCAATCTCAGGATATTTGACGAGATTGCCACACAGGCTGCTCGCAATGACGATTAGGCCTCCATGCAGGCAACGTCACTCGGAAATGACATAGTAGGGAAAATATGAACAACTACACAAAATTAGAAAACGAATTTTCAACCATTTCTCATTTTAATAATATCCTGAGCATATTATACTGGGATGTCGCCGTAAATATGCCTATAGGTTCAGGAGAAAGTCGCAGTAACGAAATAGTAACTTTAACGTCGCTCGTTCATTCTATGCTCAAATCTCCTATGCTGAAAGAGCTACTTAGCAAGGCAAAAGAAGAATCAAAGAACCTTGACGATTGGCAAAATGCTAATATTAGAGAGATTGAGAGACAAATAATAGATGCGAATTGTATCGATGAGCAGCTACAAAAGAAATTGGTAGCTGCTACTACTAAAGCTGAACTTGTTTGGCGAGAAGCAAGAAAAAATAACGACTATAATTTATTCAAACCACACTTACAAAAAGTTTTAGATTATACGAAAGAAGTAGCAAAAGCACGAGCAGATGTTTTTAATTGCGGATTGTACGACTCATTAATAGATATGTTTGATCCAAGCAGAAAAAGTAGCGAGATCAAACAAGTTTTTTCAGTACTTAAAAACGAACTCCCACAACTTATAAATAAAGTTTTAGAAAAGCAAAAAAGCGAAAAAGAATTAGTAAAAAGCAGCGAGCTAGCTCCTGAGATGCAAAAGCGTATTGGAAAACGCATTATGGAAATTATGCAGTTTGACTCTAACAAAGGACGCTTAGACGAATCGACTCATCCTTTCTGCGGCGGCACGCCGAACGATATACGCTTAACTACTAGATATGACAAAGACAATTTCATAAGCGGTCTAATGGGAATTATTCACGAAACAGGACATGCTTTATATGAGCAGAATTTGCCAGAAATGTACAAAGGACAACCGGTAGGACGTGCTAAAGGTATGGCTTTCCATGAGAGTCAGTCTTTATTTATGGAGATGCAAGTAGGTAGATCAAGAGAATTTACGGAATTTTTAGCTAAATTACTTCGAGACGAATTTGCTTTTAAAAGCGAAGAATATTCAGCGGAAAATTTATATAGAGCAATGACAGGAGTTACGCCTGATTTTATAAGAGTGGATGCCGATGAAGTAACTTATCCGATGCATGTAATATTACGTTTTGAGATAGAGGAGCTGCTAATAGGCGGTGATTTGAATCTTGATGAATTACCAAACTTTTGGGATAGTAAGATGCAGGAATATTTAGGCGTTAAACCGGCAAGTTTCAGTAACGGCTGTCTTCAAGATATTCACTGGTCACATGGAAATTTCGGTTACTTTCCCGCCTATACAAACGGAGCAATTATCGCATCAATGGTGATGAAGAAAGTAAAACAGATACATCCGAGTATAAAAGATGATATATTAAAGGGTGATTTTAGTAATCTAAATAATTATCTGAATAAGAATTTTAGAAATCTCGGTTCGTTAAAAAACTCTGCTGATTTATTAAAGGTAGCAAGCGGTGAGGATAAGATTAACCCGGAAGTTTATATAAAATATTTAGATGGGAAATATTTATAATGTCATTTGACCGCGGTATCCATAAAAACAATTAAAAAATACTAATAATATTAGTATTTTTAACTGGATCCCGCGATCAAGTCGCGGGATGACACCAAAAAGGACTGGATTCCTGCTTTCGCAGGAATGACATATTATGTGCAATCAAACAATATAAACAAATAATATGGAAGAGTATTTAAAAAAAACAGGCTTTTTATTTGGCGGGAACGCTGTTTTTGTTGAAGAGCTATATAGGCTATATTTAAAAAATCCTGCTTTAGTTGATCAAACTTGGCAAGAATTTTTTGCTAAGCTCAAAGATAATAATGAAACTTTGCTTAATAAAAGTACGGCAAAAATAATTATTCCTGATGAAATAAAAAAAGAATCGTTAAATAACAATCTATCTTCTGAAAGCTTAAATAGTAGACATATTTCCAATAGTTTAAAAGCTAAAGAAATGATTAATGCCTATCGCAAGCATGCTCATTATTTAGCAAATCTTGATCCGCTTGGTCTTGAGATACGCAAAACAAAGAATGATTTAAAGCTTAATATAGAAACTTTTGGTCTTGATAGTAGCCAGTTAGAAGAAAATATCAATATTACGGATGAATTTGTCGGTAATTGGAACTGTAAATTATCTGCATTAGTTACTAAGCTCGATAAAGTTTATACAAATTCTATAGCTATAGAGTTTGAACAAATAGAAAATGTAGAAGAAAAAAACTGGTTATACAGTCAGCTAGAAAGCGAAACTATATTTTCTTCTGAAGACAAAAAAACTATCTTAACTGATTTAGTAGAAGTAGAAGGGTTTGAGCAGTATCTACATACAAAATTTCCTGGAGCTAAGCGTTTTTCTGTTGAGGGCGGAGATAGCACTATAGTTGCCATGAGCAAAGCTATTGACTTATCTATGAATTACGGCGTTGAAGAAATTGTCATCGGTATGGCACATCGAGGGAGGTTAAATACTCTGACTAAAGTAGTCGGTAAACCATATAAAGCCGTTATTGCAGGTTTTATAAGCGGTAGCGTATTCCCTGAGGAGCTAAATGTTTCGGGTGACGTAAAATATCACTTAGGCTATTCTTCTGATAGAGTCATAGGGGATAAGAAAATTCATTTATCATTAGCCGATAACCCTTCACATTTAGAAGCAGTAAATCCTATAGTTGCAGGGAAAGTAAGGGCTAAACAGGATATTCTTGGAGATACTAAACGCAGTAAAGTTAAGGCTATTTTAGTGCATGGGGATGCTGCTTTTTGTGGTCAAGGCGTGGTTGCAGAGTGCTTATCGATGTCACCGCTCGCTGCTTATGATATCGGCGGAATATTGCATTTTGTCATTAACAATCAATTAGGTTTCACGGCAAATGCTGCGGATACTCGGGCTAGTAGATATTCTACGGAGTTTGCTAAAATCATAGCTGCTCCGATTTTACACGTTAACGGCGATGATATAGAAGCAGTGTTAAAAGCAACCAATATTGCGGTAGAATACAGGCAGAAATTCGGCAAAGATGTTGTAGTGGAAATTATTTGTTACCGCAAATATGGGCATAATGAGGGCGATGAGCCGATGTATACACAAGGAAAAATGTATAACATTATTAAAAGCAAACCAACGCCCGGAAATATTTATGCAAATGAGCTAGTAAAAAGCGGTATAATTGATAATAATTATTTTCCTAAATTAAAAGAAGAATTTAAAGCAAAGCTAGACAAAGAGTTTGAGCAAGCGAAGAATTATAAGCCAGAAGCACATTTCTTAGGCGGGTTATGGCAAGGTATTTCTCGTACTTGTACCAAAGTTGCAATAACGGGTGTTAGTAAAAAAGCCTTGCAAGATTTAGGAACTAAACTATGCGAGATACCGAAAAATTTTGCCGTTAATCCAAAACTTATAAAATTATTTGATGCTCGAAAAACTACTCTAACGACTGATCAACCTATTGATTGGGCGACGGCTGAGCAGCTAGCCTTTGCCACGCTGCTTAACGCTGGGACGTATATAAGATTAACGGGACAAGACTGCGGACGCGGTACTTTCTCACATCGTCATTCAGTATTGCACAACCAAATTGACGATACTACCTATATACCTCTAAATAATTTATCTAAGACCCAAGCAAAATACGAGGTAGCCGATAGTAATTTATCGGAATATGCGGTGCTTGGTTTTGAGTATGGTTATTCGTTAGCAAATCCAAAAAATTTAGTTTTATGGGAAGCACAATTCGGTGATTTTGCTAATGGAGCTCAGATTATTTTTGACCAGTTTATTTCAAGCAGCGAAACTAAATGGCTTCGTATGAGTGGGCTTGTGGTACTACTTCCGCACGCATTTGAGGGGCAAGGACCGGAGCATAGCTCGGCAAGACTTGAGAGATTCTTACAATTAGCCGCAGAGGATAATATGTATGTTACATATCCAACTACTCCGGCTTCGATTTTCCATCTGCTACGTCGCCAAATACTTGATGATACCCGTAAACCGTTAATTGTAATGTCGCCAAAATCGTTATTACGTCATAAATATGCCGTATCTAAACTTGATGAGCTAGGCGAAAATACTACTTTCCTACCGGTTTTAGATGAAATAAATAAAGTAGATGCAAACAATATTACTAAAGTAATTTTATGTAGCGGCAAGGTGTATTATGATCTATTTGAAATGCGTGGCAATAATAGTAATATAGTAGTTGTCAGGCTTGAGCAATTATACCCTTTTGAAAAAAAACTTGTAGCATCGCTATTAAAAAAATATAATAAAGCCGTGGATTTTATTTGGTGTCAGGAAGAACCAAAGAATATGGGAGCTTGGCGTTATATAATTTCTCACTTAAATGATGCTTTAAAAGAAGCAGGAATTAATAACGAATTTAAATATGTAGGCAGAGAGGAATCAGCTTCTCCGGCAGTAGGTTCGCTGCAAGTACATAATAAACAGCAGGATAAGCTATTAAGAGAAGCATTAAAGGTGTGAATATTGTGGTTCTTAATGTCATTCCCGCGTAGGCGGGAATCCTCCATTGTCATACCGCGACTTGATCGCGGTATCCAAAAATACAACTTAAAAATACTAAAATTTTAGTATTTTTAACTGGACCCCGTGGTCAAGCCACGGGGTGACACAGTGGATTTTACCGGTCCACGCAACAATGCCACGCGGGAATGACATAGGAATCGTATTTTTAGGAGTAAAATAAATTATGAGTGTTAAAATAATAGTACCGTCACTTGGGGAGTCCGTAACGGAAGCGACTATTGCCAAGTGGTATAAGAAAGAAGGTGATTCAGTTAAAACCGATGAATTACTGTTAGAAATTGAATCTGAGAAAGTAACTTTAGAAGTTAATGCTCCTTGCAGTGGTACTATAGGTAAAATATCGAAAACTGACGGTGCAAATGTGCTAGTTGGCGAAGAAATAGGCGAAATAAATGAAGGAGCGGTTGCAAGTACTGCAAGTAGCAATAATGAAGCTCCTAAACCTCAACCGGTAGCACAACCTACTTCAGAAAAGCCTGTAGAAAAACCTGCCGTGGCTAATAATACTCTTGCTCCTTCCGTGCAGAAATTAGTTACCGAAAATAAGCTTGATTCAAATAATATAAAAGGAACAGGCAGAGACGGTAGAATTACCAAAGGCGATGTGCTTGAAACACTAAACGCCCCAGCTACCGCTACTCCTAATCCTACAGTAAACAAAACTAACGAAGATAGAGTACAGCGTGTTCGCATGTCACGCTTGCGTAAAACTATTGCACAGCGTTTAAAGGATTCACAAAATACGGCAGCTATTTTGACTACTTTTAACGAAATCGATATGTCAAAAGTAATTGCCTTGCGTAATCAATATAAAGAAGAATTTGAGAAAAAGCACGGCGTAAAACTTGGGTTTATGTCTTTCTTTGTTAAAGCAACCGTTGAAGCTTTAAAGCTTATTCCTTCGGTAAATGCTGAAATTGACGGCGATGATTTAGTATATAAAAATTATTACGATATAGGGGTAGCGGTCGGGACAGAGCAAGGGCTTGTTGTACCTGTCGTTAGAGATGCCGATAAAATGGGCTTTGCCGAAGTAGAGAAAGCTATAGGTGTTTTAGCTAAAAAAGCTCGTGAAGGTAAGCTTTCTATGGCTGATTTGTCAGGAGGGACATTCTCGATTTCCAACGGAGGGGTATATGGATCATTATTATCCACGCCGATTATTAATCCGCCTCAATCAGGTATTTTAGGCTTACATAAAACCGAAGAGCGAGCTGTGGTCATAGACGGTAAAATTGAAGTACGCCCGATGATGTATATAGCTTTATCTTATGATCATCGTATAATTGATGGAAAAGAAGGAGTATCATTTTTAGTAAAAATTAAGCAACTTATTGAGAATCCTGAAAAGTTATTGTTAAATTTGTAGTATACTCGTCTACTAAGTCTTCTTTATCAATTCTTCATTTGCTCGGAGTTATAATTAATGATAAAATGTACTCGTCGCATTGAATTCGATGCAGGACATAGAATTATTGGACATCAAAATAAATGTCAGTTTTTACATGGTCATCGTTATGTTCTTGAGATAACTATAGCCGCGAACGAAACCGATAAACTCGGTATGGTAATCGATTTTGGTCTAATTAAAGATTTGGCTAAAAAATGGATTGACGAAAATTTTGATCATAGCTTAATCCTACATCAAGATGATAAGGAAATGGGGCGGCAAATAGAAAATTGTACCGGTCAAAAAATATATTACATGCGAAATAACCCGACTGCAGAAAATATAGCGACGCATTTAAAAAATGAAATTTTTCCTAAGCTTTTCGTAAATCAAAATTTTTTCGTCGCTAGCCTTAAATTATTTGAAACGCCTAATTGTTTTGTTGAGGTTTAGAAGTGCAGGCTTATTGTTTAATTTTAACCACTACTAATGATTTGCAAATTGCCGAAAAAATAGCATCTGTTTTGTTAGAATCAAACATTGCTGCTTGCATTCAAATTGACGATGTCAAAAGTTACTTTAGATGGGATGGTAGAGTAACTTTAGAAACCGAATATAGACTTGTAATTAAAGCAAAAACTTCTAATTATAATGAAATTGAAAATAAACTCCTTGAAATTCATAATTATGAATTACCGCAAATAATAAAAATAAATATTGACTATGGCTTTCAAAAGTACTTAGAATGGATTGACCGAAATGGTAAATAAACTTATAGTTGAACAAATTTTAAAATTAAGTAAGTAAATTATGAAATTATGGCAAAAAGTTACCTTAGGGTTAATCTTAGGTATTATATTTGGTATATACTTACCACAATATGTTAATTATATTAAACCTATCGGTGACATTTTCTTACGTTTGATAAAAATGATCATTGCCCCTTTAATTTTCTTCAGTTTGGTTTCCGGTATCACTAGCATGAATGATACTTCCGCACTCGGTAGAGTAGGAATGAAAGCGGTAGCAGCTTTTTTAGGTACTACTTTTTTTGCCACGGTTTTTGGACTCACTGTTGCTTTAGTATTAAAGCCTGGAGTAGGCATACATATAGATTTCACCTCTTCAGGAACGGCAAGCAGAACTTCATTTAATATAATTGATTTTTTTGTAAATATCGTCCCTGATAATGCTGTTGGGGCTTTTGCAAACGGTGATGTCTTGCAAGTTGTATTTTTTGCTATTTTTGTTGGGATTACCTTAAACAAAATGAAGTCTATCGGTGAACCTATTACTGATTTAATTCATGTCATGTCAAAATTAATATTAAAAATGATATCGTTTGTTATTCAATTATCCCCTTACGGTGCTTTTGCCTTAACAGGCTGGATTGTAGGTATGCAGGGAGTTGAGGTAATGATTAGTTTATCAAAACTTGTTGTAGCGGTAGTTGTGGCAATGACATTCCAATATTTAGTTTTTGGCTTACTTATATATGTATTCTGCCGTGTTTCCCCTATACCTTTTTATAAGAAAAGTTTTGAGTATCAGATACTTGCTTTTTCTACTTCAAGTAGTAAAGCAACTCTTGCAACTACTATGCAAGTTTGTCGTGAAAAGCTTGGCATTTCAGAGTCTAGTACTTCATTCGTACTTCCGATAGGTGCGTCAATTAATATGGACGGCTTTGCTATAAATTTATCTCTTACTACTATATTCTTTGCTCAGATGATGGGAGTAACGCTTGCTCCTCACGACTATTTAGTAATTATTCTCACTTCAACACTTGGATCTATCGGCGGCGCCGGTATTCCCGGTGCCTCTTTGATAATGCTTCCTATGGTTCTTTCTTCGGTTCACTTACCTATAGAGGGAGTAGCAATTATTGCCGGTATTGACCGAATACTTGATATGCTCCGTACTACCATCAATATTACCGGCGATGCAACAATTACTATGATTATAGATAACAGCGAAGATACTTTAGATAAGGAAGTATATTTGTCTTAATACTCATCGACATTCCAAGCTAATTATGTCATTCCTGCGAAAGCAGGAATCTAGTTTTTTAAGCTTTTTTAAAAGCTCGATTTATCTCGCTTTACCCTATTCCTGCTTTCGCGGGAATGACACCTATCCATGCAACAATGCTCGCTCGTAATGACGGCTTGGGTATTAACACAACAACACTATATCCTATTCATTTACTTGAAGTATAGTTATCAAGATTTCTTTTCTTATTTTCAATTTTTAATTTAAAAAAGCTGTTGACTTTGGAATCTAAAGTATGTATTACAATAGCTATATTAACTTAGGATTGGAAATATATGTTAAATTTTCTAAATAATACCGCACCACCAAAGAGATTCGTATCTATAAATAATAGAGCTTCAACAAGCGATTTACCTGAATCATTTTGGCATTCTATCGCCGAAAATAGCTGTGATATTAATTGGAAAAATATACCATTACAAAAAAGTCCTTTTCAGATTGTCACTACTCAAGGTTTAATTCAAGAATTAAAGCCCAAGACCATAATTGAATTTGGAAGTTTTAAAGGGGCTTCTGCCCTTTGGTTAGCGGACATACAAAGTTTATCGGTAAAAGACGGTAAAGTTATTAGTATAGATATCGATTTTGAAAATATTGATCAAACTGTAAAAGAAGATAATAGAATAGAATTTTTACAAGACGATTCTAATAAAGTAGAAGCGATATTCCCAAAAGAAAAAATATCTGAGATAGTACACCCTATACTTTTAATAGAAGATGCTCATATTAATACTATAGGTATTTTAGAATATTTTCATAATAATATCTTTGAAGAAGGGGGCTATTTCATCATTGAAGATACTAATATTGATTATAATAATGCGTGCTATGATGTTTGGAGGAAAACTTTAGATGAAAAAACTTGTATAGCAAAATTAGAAAATTTAAACAATAAAATCGTTAAATTAACTGGCTGGTTGAAAGAAAAAAAAGATTTATATTTAGTAGATACAAAATATGTAGATCCTTTCGGTATTATTAATGCTTCTAAAAATTGGAACTCAGTTATAAAAAAGATTTAAAGATACTGACTGTGTATTATGAGAAAGGAAATTTATCTAAAAAATTTTAATATTAATAGCGATAAGGTTTTAAACAATTTTACTAAAAATCCATATAAATCTACTGTATTTTTTAAAAACTTTTTAGAAACAAAATATGTAAATTATGCAAAAGAAATTAAATATGCCGTAAATAATAATGCAGAAATTATACATATAAAAACTATCGATCAAAAAATTATAATATAATTACTCCTTATGATGGTGAGGTACGGGTTAGCGGAATAGAAGAACTAATTTGTCATATGTATGGAGTAATAGGGGTAATCGGTAGTTTTCCTATGGTAATCCCCCCATTTTTAATCGCAGTAGAGAGTAGAGAGTTAAGCTGCTAAAGCTAATTTTTGTATTGGCGTTATACCGCTTATAGCCATATTTGGTCTTTCGTTATTATAAGACCAAAGCCATTTAGTGGCAAGATCTTGT